>CALCSP010000346.1 GCA_937893785.1 uncultured Verrucomicrobiales bacterium | reverse complement strand
TCTTGCTGCCGCAATTGTGTCAATGGCTAATACGGTTGACCCTCAGGTGATTGTTATTGGTGGTGGTATTGCTGAGGCGGGAGAACACCTTTTCAACCCGCTTAAGGATCTGGTGAGCGAACGGGAGTGGCAACCGGCAGGAGCAAGGGTGAAAATCGTGCCGGCAGTTCTGGGCTCTTGGGCAGGTGCTTACGGAGCAGTTTACAACAGCCTGATGCCGGGCTAATACAAACACGTGATGAGCCCTTCCGAGGATTATATCAACCATTGTCGAGAAATTGTTGAGCGGGTCGCTGCTCAGCATGAAATGATCCATGAAGTTGCAGGGAGGTTCGCCGATTCCATTCTCAAGGGGCGCGTTGTCCACCTGTTTGGCTCGGGTCATTCCAGGATCATGGTTGAGGAGATGTGGCCGCGATATGGCTCCTTCCCGGGTTTCAACCCGATTGTCGAGTTGTCTCTGACCTTTCATAACCAAGTCAGCGGGGCAAATGGGCAGCGCCAGGCCATGTTCCTTGAGAACGTGACAGGGCTGGCTGGACGGATTCTCCGTAATTTTGATATTTCTGAAGACGATACTGCGTTGGTTGTATCCTCCAGTGGTTGTAATGTTGTACCGATAGAGATCGCAGAGCAATTTCAGCAACGGGGGGTCTGGGTGGCCGGTCTTGTCAGCTTGGCACATTGTGAGGGGAGCGAGAGCAAAAGGGATGATGGGAAAAAGCTGGTTCATTTTTCGGATAGAGTTCTCGATACAGGTGCTCCACTGGGAGATTCAATGATCCAGGTTGACGGGTTGCCGACACCGGTATCACCTGGGTCGACTGTTGGGGGGTGCATGATCGTCAATGCCCTTAAAGCGGAAATAGCACGCTTGCTGACTGAGTCCGGCAACCCTCCCCGTGTCCTGACTTCCTCGGCAATTGTCGGTAAAAAGGAGGCTGAGGAGCTTTTTGAATCAGCCTATGACGAGCATTCCCGCCGCATGGCTGTCCTCTATGGTGGCAACGGGTAGAGTAGGTCGAGAGGCTAAAAATTGCGGAAAGGGCCGCGTGGCTCGGCTTGATCCATCTCCTTGCTCCAATCTGCAAATTGTTTTCTCAAACGGTTGAGTATGTCCGGCTTTTTGGTGGCCAGGTTTCTGCGTTCCCCGGGGTCGCTGCGAAGATCAAAGAGGCCCTGCGAGTCATTTCCCATGTCCACCCATTTCCAGCTTCCCACCCTGGCCGCCTTCAGATTACGGCGTTGCCAGAACATGGCGGTTCGCTTGGAGGGCGCCTTGTCCCTGAGGACAGGAAGCATATTGAATCCGTCAAGAGTTACCCCTTCAGGAAGATCAGCTCCGGTCGCGGCAGCGATGGTTGGAAAAATCTCCAGACTACTGAGGAATGCATCGCAGGTTTTCCCGCCAGGCAAAGCTGCTGGCCAACGGATAATGCACGGAACTCGTAACCCTCCTTCCCACATTTGTCCCTTTTTACCGCGCAGTGGACGATTGTCAGCAGGACCACCACCACCATTGTCAGACATGAAAATAACTAGCGTGTTGTGGGCCTTTTTCTGTTGGTCGAGCCTTTTCAGGATATCCCCAATAGCCGCGTCCATACAGGTTACTGCTGCACGGTAGTCCCTGCGCTTTGTTTCCTTGCTGGGAACCATTGCCGGTTTGCCGTAGCGGGATCCCTTTACCATTTTGGTTTCAATACCTGGATACATTGCCTTGTATTCTTCGGGTGCCTGAACACTTCCCCTTATCGCTGGATCAAGGGACGAGGAGCCGTGCGGGGCATTAAAGGGGAGGTAAAGAAAGAATGGGGTGTTCTCGGTCTTGCCAAGAAAACGCAAGGCTTCACGCCTGAATAGGTTGGTGGCATAGGCACCTTGGTCTTCTTTTGTTCGTAACTCGTTACGAAACATGCTGTGCATTCCGTAGCGCTCGTGAGTGTAGTAATCAATACCGGTATTTACGAAGCCGTAAAAGTCGTCAAATCCTCGAGATGTCGGCAGATATCTACGGAGTGCTCCCAAATCCCACTTTCCGTAAACAGCACTTTTGAATCCCCTTGCCTTAAGAATTGCCGGGATCATTACCTCCCGCTGATCCATGCCCCCAATCCATTCCCAGCTAGCTTCGTATTCCTCTCGTGACTTGTATTGATAGCCGTAGTCCGGGGCCTCATTACGGATCATGTCATGGATACCGTTGCGTTGAGGGTAACGTCCGGTCATCAGACTGCCACGTGAGGGAGTGCATGCTGGCCAGCTCACATAGAAGTTGGTCAGGCGGATCCCCTCCCTGGCAAGGCGGTCAAGGTTCGGTGTGAGAATATCCGGATTAATGAGTCCGATGTCGTTATAGCCTTGGTCATCGGAGACAATCAACAGGACATTGGCGGGTTCAAGTGCTGAGGATTCAAGGATAAACAGCGAAGGGAAGAGGAAGAGGATGTGCCAAGGAATTTTTCTTCTGCTCATGTTTACTGGTTTGACTGGAATTCGTGGGCAATATTTCCCGGGAAAAGGATACCAGCAAGTCCATGGAAAAGAGCATTATTTCTTTTGATCACCTTGATGCACGAGTAGCTTGTAGGCGTGATGACAACGATTACTCTGCCTGCAATTGAATCTGGAGAAGTCGACCTTGTGACAGGGGGCGGCAAGCTTCGTGCTCCTGGTTATTTGCTGAAGGAGAAATCAGTTCAGATAGATGTGGAGATGGCGGAGCAACTCGTTTCTGCAGCGCGGAGTGCTGCGGATGGTGCTTATGCCCCTTTTTCTAGGTTTCACGTTGGAGCAGCCGTAATAATGAAAGATGATCCGGGGAAAAGAATTTTTTCTGGGTCAAACGTCGAGAACAGTTCTTTCGGCGCAACGATTTGTGCCGAGCGAGCAGCGATAGCTAGTGCTTCGGCGCAGGGGTTGCGCAAGATTAGCCTTCTGGCCGTTTCAACCCCGGAAACATTGGACATGCCCCTCAGTCAACGTTCGCCTTGCGGTTTGTGCCGACAGGTGATCAGGGAGTTTGCCGATGAGGATACGCTTATTATTTGTGATTCAGGCGAAGAGGAGCTCCTGGGCGATGTCCTCGATATTGAGCGGCTCCTGCCTTTTGGATTCCGGTTCGCCGCCCAGTGACTGACTTTCGTAAGATTGCCTAAAAATCCCTAAGGGTTTTTGTCAACCATGGGCAGTGCTTCAAAGACTGCCTGAAGAGGAACCTCCCTGAATGCACGATTCATCGGGTTAAAGCGTAGATAAGTTCCGTCAAATATGCCTCGAAGTGATTGCGGCGTGGAGCGGGTTTTGCTGTAGGTGAGGACGATCTCGATGTCACCCTCATGCGAAAAGTGATCCGGTCCCTCGTCAGTCAGAATGATCCTGCCAGTTAAAAGGGCGTAGCGAATGTTGTTAAAAGAACCTGCGGGTTTCAGGCTTAGGCTGCCTCTGATCTTGCTGATCCTGTAGACTTGTTTTGTTTGCGGGTCGGTGCGTTCCATTACTCCGGGCGGATACAACTGGGATAGCCATTTCTTCAGTAAGGATGCCTCGATGATTGTTTCTCGGTCCGGGTAGGCAAGGGGGTTCCAGTCATTTCTGGTTAGGTGAACAGCCTCTACGACGGGAGCACGGTATGCCCTCATACGCTCCTCAAGCAGGGTGATGAATACCCGCATCCCCAACTGTCCAGGATCGGGCAATTTCAGTTGGGGCTCTTCTCTCGGTGTGTCTGCCAGGTGCAATTTGGTAGTGGCTTTTTGCAGTTCACGGGCTGTGTAGTCACCTAGAGATTCTTGCCTTTGCCCGTTCGGCAAGGACTTTCCACCCATGCGGTGGAAGCCATCAAACCAGTGAACAAGGTTCCCCTTGGCATCAAGGATTGCCAGATCAACATTGCTCTGTTTTTCGCGCAATCCGGGACCGTTACCATTCTGTCGGCCAAGCTTCTCGCGCCAGACTGTGCGCACGGCATTGGGAAGGTCCGGGGCATTGCGGTGTCCATACCAAGAGGCGGCAATAAAGGGGCGCAACAGGCGAACCACCTGGGGATCGATGAGCGAGGTCCCACGGACCTGCGTGGCGGTGGCTCAGCAGTGGCCCGAGAACAGATTCCCATACTTGGCGTGGATGATGACCAAAAACACCGGGCGGTTTTCCTTGAGAGCCCTTGACTGTGCTTCCTTAAGGGAGGGAGCCCAGTCAATTCGATACATCGAGAGATCCTTTTCTCTGGGACGCAACTCAGCATAGCGCTTGAGTGTGGATTCCACTTCGGAAGTTTGCGCACGGATAACGGTTATTGCCAGCATTGATAAAGCCAGAAAAGTCAGGGACTTTTTCATTTCTATCCTTTCGTTTTGTTGGGGTTGGCAACACTAGGGATGCCTTGGAAGAAAGGATAGTGGCTTGATTATTACCACAAGGTTATAGGATGAAAATACCGCGCAAGCAGCAGATTGCCGGCAGGGGCTTTCAGGTCTGTTGAATACGTGGCTTAGCTATGGGAAGTTGCCGGGTTTCCGGCTAGCCGTTCAGCTATTTGATGAAAGGATTGAGCGGTCTCACTGCTTCCGAGTGCCACCGGGATGCCGATGTCTCCCGCTTCCCGAGTTTCCATTTCTATGGGAATCTTGCCGAGGAGGGGGACCCCAAGGCGAAGGGCTTCCTTTTCTCCCCCGCCTTCACCAAATATGGCGTATTGTGTGCCGTCGGAAGGGCAGAGGAAACTGCTCATGTTCTCGATAACCCCTAGGATGGGGACATTGACCTTGGCAAACATTGAGGACGCCTTGCGGGCATCAATAAGGGCGATTTCTTGAGGTGTTGTCACGATGATGGCACCATCGAGTGCGACTGTCTGGACTACGGTTAACTGGATGTCTCCGGTGCCAGGGGGTAGGTCAATAACTAGATAGTCCAGTTCGCCCCATGCACATTCACGAAGGAACTGCTGTGTATATCTTGTTGCAAGAGGGCCACGAACAATGACAGGCGATTGATCATCGAGCAGAAATCCCATTGACATTAATTTGATGCCGTGAGCCTCAATAGGTATGATTTCGTTTGCCTCTGTTGCCATTGGTCGGGCATCTTCTCGACCAAACATGAGAGCGATGCTGGGACCGTAGAGGTCGCAGTCACAGAGTCCAACTTTTGGGGATCCTTCCAGTTGGGAAAGGGCGACGGCGAGATTTGCCGACACAGTGGACTTACCCACTCCACCCTTGCCTGATGCGACGGCGATGATCTTACCTATGCCGGGTATCGAGGACTTTTGCACCATGCCGTCCTCCGAGCCACTATTCGGTGGATTGACGACTTCAAAATCAAGCGTGACTTTTCCTGCGTTCTCAATTTTGGAGAGAGCCCCTTCCACTTCACTATGGAGTTGTCGGGCAACTGCAGGATCCTTGGTTGCTAGTTCCACCTTGACCCGGATGTCCTTGTTTTCAATGTCGATTGATTTGACAAGGCCAAAGGAGACAATGTCTCTGCTGAAACCCGGATATTTGATCGAGGCAAGGACATCCCGCACGCTACTTTCATTAATCATTTAGATCTTTTCTTGGATTTGTATACCAAAGGATACCGATATTGAATATGTGTGCTTTCCTTTCCTTGCAAAGGAATCTTAATAACTTCTCCTCAGATGACTGGGAAGGATGTCCAACTCGTCACGGTATTTGGCAACTGTGCGTCGTGCGATCTTAATGCCTTTATCGGAAAGTTTTTTTACAATCTTGTCATCGCTTAGAGGTTTCCTAGGATTTTCAGCTTTAACGAGGCGAAGGACTTCCTGTTTGACGCTAGTGTTACTCATGGTAGCACCGGTGTCAGTTTCATACCCCGACTTGAAAAAATATTTCATCTCAAAGACTCCCCTAGGCGTGGCGATATATTTGCCTGCGATGGCCCGGCTTACTGTGGTTTCATGGACGCCCACCGTTTCAGCGATTTGAGCCATATTCATTGGGTGGAGATGAGCGATACCTTTATCTAGAAAATCACGCTGTCGTTTAACGATCTCCTCAGTAATGTTACGTATGGTTTCCTGTCTTTGTTGGATGCAGCGGATCAGAAACTTACCTGCCCGTATTTTTCCCATGATGTAATCCTTAACTTCCGGGCTGATGTCGCTGCCTGACATCATGTCCTTGTAGGTATTACTTATCCTGAGGTGCGGCACGTTGTCATTATGGATAACAACGAGGTAATCTTCTCCGTCTCTCTTGACACTGATATCAGGTGTAATGAATTGATTGCTTGATACGGAAAATGCACTCCCTGGCTTGGGATTGAGTGTTGCGATGAATTCTGCAGCTGTGGTGATTTGTTCAGGGGTTACGCTCAGTCGCCGGGCGATTTGCGGATAGTGCTTACGGGCGAGCTCATCCAGAAAGCGGTCCACAATACGGTACTCAAGACTGTGGGACTTACCTAGTCTCTGCAATTGAATCAAAAGGCACTCTCGGAGATCCTGGGCTGCAACGCCGACCGGATGGAATGACTGAAGCAACGACATTGCCTCGCTCAGACCAGCTAGTGGCAAACCGCTCTCGAGAGCGATATCCTCGATGCTCTGGGTGAGAAACCCATCTTGGTCTAGATGCCCAATGAGGATTAGAGCTAGGTCACTTATTTCTTCTTGCGCTTCCGATGTGGCAAGCTGCCCAAGAAGGTGCTCGGAGAGCGTTTCGGCTTCGACAAGCGAATCCAGCATATGCTGGCGTGCTCTGTCCTGCTCCTCGGTACGTGGAGAAGAGGAGCGACTTTGTTGCATGTCGTCTCGCCAATCTTGATCGATTCGCGATAACTCTTCGAATTCCTCCTCAGCTTCCCGGTTTTCATTCTCCTCAGTTTCCTTTTCCGGAGCTTCATCCACGGCATCCTCTTCAAGGACGGGATTCTCAACAAGTTCTTGGCTTACTAGGTGATTAAGTTCAAGCGCCGTTGCTTGCAGGATGGATAGGCTCTGCTGCATCTGCGGGGCAAGTTTCTGCCGCAGATCGAGTGTTTGCCTTTGTGCTTGATGGAGTTCTTGTGTTGCCATTGAAACCTTGTTCCAACTAGACAACTTTCGCTTAAGCTACAGCTTCTTTCAAGCAAGATCCTTGCCAACCTATCACAAAAAATACAATCCCTTATATAATAAGGGCTAGCGGCTGCTTTTTTGCAGGGCTTCTATGCGTGTGATGACCGGTGGATGGGAGTAGTTCATGAATACATAGAAGGGGTGCGGAGTCAGGTTGCTGAGGTTGTCAGCAGAGAGTTTTTTTAATGCGCTAATCAGAGAATTGGGTTCACCTGTCAACTCAGCCGCATACGCATCAGCTTCAAATTCATTACGTCGACTGAGAATGCTCATAGCTACAGAAAGGATTTTACTGATGGGTTTAAAGAGCATGGCAAAAAAGAGAAATGAGCAATAGACCGTTGGGGGAGTGACGCCAAAGGCAGCAGATAATTTTTCATTCTGAATAAAAACGTTCAGGAGAAAGAAAAGGATTCCTGTCTGCAGGATGCCGATCACCATTGTTTGGATGATATGGTTTTTTTTGAAGTGTCCGATTTCGTGAGCAAGCACAGCAACCAGTTCAGCAGTCGTATGATTCTCGATAAGGGTATCGTAGAGTGCAATCTTCTTATTTTTTCCGAAACCGGTGAAGAAGGCATTTGATTTACTCGAGCGCTTTGATCCATCCATGACAGAAAGCTCGGTAAGTGGGAACTTGCACTTCGTTGCCATGGCGTTGATCGAATCCTTTAGCTCGCCGTCCTCGAGTGGTTCGAACTTGTTGAATAGGGGTAGAATGATTGCTGGGGCAAGGTAGGCCATGAGCAGTGAGAAGCCTGATAGAGCGACCCACCCCCAAAGCCATGCTTTGCCTTGAAGGAATTCGCTGGAGAATAACCATAGTAGCAGAGCAAGAATTGGCCCTCCAAGAATCATAGCAAGGAGCCCGCCCTTCATTTTGTCGGCGAGGAAGGTGCGCATGGTGGTCTTGTTGAATCCGAAACGGTCCTCGATCTTGAATGTGTTGTGGAGGTCAAAGGGGAGGGTGAGTATTTCGTTCACGACAAAAAGAATGCCGAAAAACAGAAGCCCCGTAGTGACTTCCCCAAACCCCCATGCGCAGATGGTGGAGTTCAACCAGTTAAATCCGCCAATGAGCCAGAACGTAAGGAATAATACCAAGCCGTAAGTGGAAGCAAGGAATCCAAAGCGTGTTGTGGTGCGTGTATAACTTTGTGACTGCAGGTATTTATCAGAGTCAAAGACATCACCGAATTCTTTCGGCAATTCGGGCTTGAGAGCCTTGAGGTTCAGCCATTCAGAAACCAGATCGAGCAGGAATATAACAATGATGGCGATCAGTATGATCCAGAAATATAAATTGTGTTCGGGCATTTTTACAAAAGGGAAATAATCAAGTGGTCAAGGCTGCAGCATAGTTGCCGTCCTTGTTACGGTGGGCGAGGTATTTTTCGGCGATATCCTCCAATTCACAGAGGGATTCAACCTTACAAAGGGCGGAACGAAGGCGTTTCCCACCGGGTAGCCCTTTGGTGTAGGCCATGAGTCGTGAGCGCATAGCCATCATGGTCCTACATTCATTGCCGTAACGCCCCCAGGCAATGGCTTCCCTGCAATGGCGAGTGATGAGCTTCCAGCGCTCCGTGCTGCATACTGGCTCGGGGTGGTGACCTGTTTTCAGGTAATACTTGGCATCGCGGAACACCCATGGATTCTGCATTGCTGCACGACCGATCATGACCCCATGCACGGCAGTTTGCCTCTTACGTTGTTCGACGTCTAGCCCCGTGGTGATGTCACCATTTCCGACGACAGGTATGCCGGCCGAGCATGCGCAGGCATCAATGATCGACCAATCTGCTTCGCCACTGTATCCCTGCGAACGTGTCCGACCGTGAACGGAAACCGCGGAGATGCCACAGTCCTCGAGTATTCCCGTCACCTCGACGGCATTGATCATGTTACTGTCCCAACCGATACGAATTTTCCCTGTGACTGGTACTTGATCTCCGACTCCAGCAACCACAGCTGATGCGACCTCTGCCAAGGCCGAGCAATTCCGAAGTAGTGAGGATCCGCCGTTTTTGGAAACCACCTTATTGACGGGGCACCCAAAGTTCAGGTCAATGAAGTCGGGTTGCTTCCAGTCGATGACTTTCTTTGCAGCCTCTGCCATACGTTGGCCATCTGCTCCAAATAACTGCACGCCTACAGGGCGCTGAGCATCATCGAATTCCGTGTATTTGCGTGTACGGTCGTCGCGCCTAATGATGCCTTCCGAGGATACGAACTCGGTGACCATCACATCCGCGCCGAGTTCCTTGCATATTGAGCGAAATATTCGATCCGTAATCCCGGCCATCGGTGCCAGATAGAGGGGAAATTTTCCTTTTGCAAACCAGGGTAACATTGCAGTTGCGCGCTAAACTTGATGACTAAAATACTGCTTTAAGGGAGGAACGGCAAGTTGAGTCACTCTGGTCCTTTTTCTGTATCGGTAACTGTAGGATTGACCTAGTCCTTGTCGGTGCTTAGCAGTTTGGCTAAGGAAATCGGATGACTGAAAAAGAAAAAAACGCATTGCGTGAGCGTATTCTGGATCGCTCCGTTGAAGTGGAGGTGCGCATTGAGCAACTCCGGGATGCCACGCAGCCGATTTCCCCTGACAAGGGGCTTGGCAGGTTGACTCGCCTTGAGGCGATGCAGGACAAGGGCGT
>CALCSP010000345.1 GCA_937893785.1 uncultured Verrucomicrobiales bacterium | reverse complement strand
GCGTGCGTTCGTTTGCTATTTCGTTAATTGTTAACGCTTATGTGTGTTGTTTTGTCTTTCGTTATCGATGTTCTGTGTTTCCATGTATTAATGCTGTCTCTTTCTTTTCACTTACTTTGCCTGCAGGAGCCAACCCCAAGCCCGAAGACAAGCCGGGCTACGACAAATCAAAAGATGTCGGCACCAAGGCGCCTAAAGGAGCCGATGTCCTGTTTGACGGAACCCAGAAATCCATCGACGACAATTGGGAAATGTGGCCCAAGCGTGACATGAAAATCACTTGGTCGCTGGTCAAGAGCCCGACCGATGACTCTATGGTATTGATGACCAACGGCGGCAAGCGCTGGGGAACCCATGATCTGGTCACCAAGAAGAAATACAAGGACTTCGAAGGGCACGTTGATTTTGTGCTCTGTGGCAAGCGTGGCGACGACTCACTTGAGGGTTACTCCAACAGTGGCGTTTACCTGCACAACCGTTACGAGATCCAGATTGAATCACCCAAGGGGAACAACACCAAGGATCCCTACAACTGGAAAATCGGACCCCACGGCATTGCCGCTTTCTGCATGGAGCGTGTCCCGGATACCAACGCATGGCGACCCAACGGCCAGTGGCATTCCTTCCACTTCATCTCCAAGGCTGCCCGCTGGGACGGCGACAAGATGATTGAGCCGGCACGGGCCACCGTTTGGTGGAATGGGGTCAAGGTCCACGATAATGTTCAGATCAAGAAGGCCAACGGTGGGATCAAGGTCTCTCCCGAGCTTGGTGGATTTAAACTCCAGGAGCATGGACAGGATGTCCGCTTCCGGAATGTCTGGATCCGTGAGATGAAGTAAGGAGGCAGACTCACTTCAGCCAGCGGCTGCCCTTGCGTGCCGCTTTTTTGACAATCGGCGGTCCGCCGAGCTCGATTGTGTTTTGCTCAATGTCCTTGAGCCTTGTCCGGGCAAGGGCAAGCATCTTCTTTACCTTATCGGGATGCTCAGCACTGAGATCCTTCTCCTCGGAAGGGTCCTTGGATAGATCAATGAGCACCGGGCCCTTTGCCGATCCGGCCACTTCCTTGACATGGTCAAAGTAGAGTTTCCAGTCACCTACCCGGATCGCCTGAGGCACGGCCCATCCCTGCCAGTAAATCAAGTCCTTCCTCGGGTGGGAGGTGGACTTACCGGTAAAGGTTTCCCAAAGGTTGAGCCCATCAATCCGAGGGGCTTCAGCTGCCTGCTCCCCAAGGCCAATGCCACAGGCATGGGCCAGTGTTGGCAATAGGTCAATGGCAGTGGCCAGCTTGTCACTCTGTCCGCCTGCGGGAATCACCCCGGGCCAGCGAAGGATGCAGGGCACACGTGTCCCGCCCTCCATAGAACTCCACTTCAACCCGCGATAGGGCAGTGCACTGGCCCATTTCTTCTGCCCAGGCTCCGGGCCATTGTCGGAGAGGAAGACCACGATGGTCTTCTTCTCAAGGTCTAATGCCTCCAGGCTGTCCAGGATCTCACCGACCCTCGCGTCCAGTTCCTCAACCACATCACCGTATGCCGCATTGGCGGACTTTCCCTTCCAATCAGGATGGGCCTGGGCCGGGAAGTGTGGTGCCGTAAAGGGAAGGTAAAGAAAGAACGGGCGTTCGCGGTTCGCCTTGATGAATTTCACGGCCTCGTCGGCAAACTGCTCGCTGAGCCGGCTGTTATTGAAGGGATCGGCCTCCAGTTTCTCGCCACGCCAAAGCTGCTTGGTCTGGTTATTGCTCTTGTTGATGTAGTAGGTCGTATCAAAGCCCTGCTTCATGGGGTGCAGCTCCGGAGAGTCGCCAAGATGCCATTTGCCGATCAGTGCTGTTGCATAACCGGCAGCCTTGAAGACCTCGCCCATCGTCAATGCCCCGGGAGCGAGACCGTTGACGGTCTTGATCCCGTATCCAACCACTCCCCCGCTCCAGCCAAGACGTGGCGGATAGGCGCCAGTGAGCAGGGCCATCCTCGACGGGGTGCAGACCGTGGCACCCGCGTAAAATCCGGTCAGTTGCATGCCATCCTTGGCCAAATTATCGAGGACTGGCGTCTTGTGTTTCTCACTGCCGTAGCAGGCAAGGTCGCGGTAACCGAGGTCATCGGCCATCATCAGGATCAGGTTGGGTCGCTCATCCGAAAATGCAGTCAGGGACAGCAATAAGGAGAGAGCGAGGGAAATGGGTAAAATGACTTTCAATGGATTCACAGGCATCAGGCTAATTGAGCCTCCAGTTCCGATTACGTCCAAGGCATTTTTCGCTTTGCCATGGCTTGCTTAATATCCCTGCCCTGCGCACTGAGAGCCGGGGCATGAGCACAATCGGCAAGCAGAATGACAAACAAGCACCGGATCATTGTGCCCGCGCCTTGAAGCTGAACCGCGCAGCTGCGGCTCCACCGCTCACGGTGACCTTTTTTTCCTGCTCACCGAGTTCCTCATGCCAGGCCACAATGGTATACTGCCCATCCGGCAAACCGGGAATCCGGAACGCCCCCCTCGCATTAGTCACGGCAAAGAAAGGGTGATCCATGACAAAGAAATGGGCCATCATCCAAGGATGAAAGTCGCACTTGATAGTGATTGGTCCCTCCTTCTTGGTGAACACCTTTTTGCGATCCGGTGAGTTGGCCGGCTGCGCAATGTTAAATGCCCGGTTTTTAAAGGAGAGCGAGCGGATGTTGTGGATAAATGGGTCGCCGTTTTTCATCAGCACCTCCTGTCCAACCCGTATGCCCTGCACGCGGGGGCGGAAAATCGACCCCTGCTGGTCAATGATCGCGGGTTTTTCAGGAACAGGGTAATCTTTATCAGCAAGCCCCTTCTTCACGTAAACAAAGACATTGGCAATTCCACCGCCATCACTGATGAGCAGTTTCTCATCAAGGGGCACACTGTCATGCAGCGCAAGGCTCTCAGGATCCATCCGGACCGGTACCCGCTTCGGCCGCTTACCCTCAAACCACACGGTCCCGGAAAGGGCCGGCCCCTTCGGCTTTTCTTGCGGCACCACGACTGGCCCTGGTTTCGGCTTAGGTTGAACCCCATGCCCTGCCTCCGGCCTGCCTTCACGCAGCACGTGATTGAGAATCTTCACGAATGAATTACCGCGATTTTTCATATCCGGGTCGATGCGTTGCTTCTCAGCCCAGAGCCGCCCCAGTAATACCTGCTGCTTGGCATGCATGCCCGCCATTTTCCGGTCCACCCAGGGCTGATGCCCATCACCACCGCCCGGATAATCTGCCGGGACCTTATTCTTCTCAATACGCGCCAGCAATGCCGAGTTGGGGGAAGCCGATGGCTTCTTGCGACTTTGCTCTGCGAGGTCCTTCGGGTCATCGGGATGTTCAGCATCAATATTTTTGAGACTGGGTAATGCAATATCAATCGAAGTGTCGAGAACCTCGGCATCAATAATGGAGCGGCGAAACTCCTCATCCGTGACATCAGTCAGAGAGCCTAGGAAAGCACGCAGGTTCTCAATATCCGCCTTACCAAGGCTCCGGGCCTTACCGGGCCCATTTGCCTTACTGGAATCAATTTTATCCTGAATGACTTTTTGAATTTTTGCTTTTCGTTCATTACTTCCAAGGCGATTGGCATCACGCCACGCTGCTGGCTCTGACTTGAGGAAAGCCTTGAATCCAAGGTAAGCCCCGCGGTCCATGCCCGGGGGCAACTTGATCTGAATACGTCCCTCCTGGTTGGCAAGTCGACCAAAGATCCGCCCTGAAAAATCCTCCGCCGGCTCGCCTTCCTCTGCCTCTTCCGGAATCCGGTTCACGTAGACAAAGGCGTCAAAAAGCGAACGTTTCTTGCTCTTCAGGCGATGCACTCCCGCCTGATTTTCCGGGCTAGCCGCAACCGTTTTCTCTGCCTGTCCCTCATTGGCAACATACTCCATGATCTTGACAAAGGAGTGCCCGGCATTGGGCATATCGGGATCCGCCTTACGCTTTTCCGCATACAACTGGCCAATCCGGTTGCGCTGCTTCTCAGTCAAACCGGCCATGCGCTTATCGACATATACTTGGTGCCGCTGCCCGCTCTCATAGGCAGCCGGTAGTCCATGACTGTCAATCGAAGCGAGCAGTTTTCCGTTCGGCCCCGTGTAGTTGACCTTGCGCGGCTGCTCGTAGGTGAGCGTGCTTTTATCAGGGACATAGCCCACGAGACGTTGGCCGCCATGATCAGCCTCAGCGAGAACCTCCAGCTTGATCACGGAACCGTTCCCGGTTTCCATGTGCCGGGCCGGCCCGCTGGTGCTGGTCCAGACATTACCCTCCTCATCGAACTCGATCTCCCGGGTGTAACTCACCCGGTGAGGCAAAAGAAACTCAACCAGATATTCTGTCTTTGGATTGAACCTGTAGAGTGTGTCATTTCCCGTACCGCAAATCCAGACATGACCGTCCGGTGCCACGTTCAGCGCGTAGGGAATCTGGTTCTCCGCATCAGGAAGGTCATAGACCAGCCACTTTTCACTCTTCGGGTCAAACCTTCCAAAAACACCGGAGGCAAATCCCGGAACCCAGACAATCCCATCCGGTGCCACATGCAGGCGACGCGGTCCACGGAAGGGCGGATTCCATTCCTTGATGTCCCCATCCGGAGCCGCTGGATCAATGCGCCCGATGCGATTGCCGTTGAGCTTGCTATACCAGATCATCCCGTCCACCGGGGAATAATCCAGACCATACGGGGTAATTCCACGCGACTCTCCCTTGCCGGCAGCCTTCGCCTGATTGGCTTCAAGCAGCTTGTATTCCTTAACCTTGAGTGTCTCTGGATGGAGCGAGAAGCAGGAATTACGACCCGCATCGGTATACCAGATCAAGCCCTCGGGATCCTTGGGATTAATTCGCAGGGTGTGGGGGTAGGAGCCCCTCCGGGCAGGCGCCTCGGCACTGGAACAGACTAGGAACTCTTTGGTGCGCAGGTCATACTTCGCCATCTGGCCCGAGGCACACATGGTCACCCACATGTTACCGTCATTGGCCAGTTCAATGGAATGAGGGCCATGGGAACCACGGGGAAACTTTCGAAACTCCTGTTCACCGGTCTCAGGATTGAGGGTAACCAGGCGACCCTTGCTGATATTGACCGCGTAAACGAGCCCGTCCGGACCAAGCTCCAGGTCATGGAAGGAGCCTTCATATTGCTTGCCGACCTGCCATGAAGTAATCTTTGCCTTGGTAGCGATGCCGGTCGGTGCCGGCGGAGGCACGAATTGCGGCCAGTCATCTACGGCATCTCCCTTGTAGGTATCGATAATTCTTCCAATGATATTCTTCTGCGTGTGATGGTAAAGTCCACCAAAGCCGTCCATGCGGCGGATCATGGTTTCCCAGTCCACAGGTTTCTCCGGTGAGCGAAAGCCGATCGTGCCAATCTGGTGACAGTAGGAACACATCATCTTGAAGTTCAGCTTGTCCCTGAGGTTGTCGAACTTGAGCATGCTAAACCCGCTGGTCGCCGGCCTCTGTTCCTCAAGTTTCTCCCCGGTTGCCGGTTTCATGGAAATAGATAATGACCCTGTGTCCGGGCTAACGGCATCACTCCAGTGGTCCAGTTGCCCCATTAAACGGGCACGCACCTTGAAATTCACTTCCCGCAATCCGTCAATCCTGAATGTCCCGTCCGACTGACTGAATACTGAAGTGCTCTGCCTGCGTTCGTCATCAAAAGCAGAAACCATGACACCCTCCATGACCTTGCCGGATGCATCGGTTACCTTGCCTTGAATAAGGGCCGCGTGTACCTGACACAGACAAAGGACAAGGCAGGTCATTACAATCGTTATGATTTTTCTTTTCATATTTTTTTATCCCATCAATTTTTAAACATCGGTTCCATCCCTGAACTCACCATTCCAGTCTCCCCGTACTGGAGGCAAAAGACTCCGCCCCAATGTCCATTTTCGCGAGCATACTCAAAAAGAGGTTACACAGCGGGGTATTGTTCCTGGCATCATGGGCAACGTATTGCCCATGATCGAACCCGCCCCCGGCAAGCAGGATCGGGTTGTTGCGCGGGTCGTGCGCACTGGCATTGCCCAGATTACTGCCGAAGAGCGTTGTGGTATTATCGAGCAAGGACCCACCCTCTTCCTGCTTGGCCTTCATCTGGCCAATGAAATCCCCGAAACAACCCACAATGCCGCGCTCAATTTTCTTCAGTTGGTCAATGCGCTTCGGATCACGCCCGTGATGGGAGAGGTTGTGGTGCTCGCTGTCCACGCCGTCGACCTTCGGGATGCCATGATTGTGCTGAATAACAATGCTGATCACGCGCGAGGAATCTGTCTGGATGATCAACGGCACCAGGTTGAGCAAAAGGCGCATCCGGCCAATAATATCCCCCTTGTCAGGAATATCACTGGGCTGCGGCTGGTCGACTTCCGGCTTGGGCTTATCAATCCAGGCCTGTGCCTCAGCCATTTGCTTCTCGGCATCACGCACCGATTCAAAGTATTCCTCAAGGCTTGCGCGGTCGGCTGCCGTTGCACTCTTGAGCAATGCCTTGGTCTGCTCCATGAGTTCATCAAGGATACTTCGACCGTCACCGAGCTTCTGTTTCTGTCTGGCAAGCTCGGATGGCTTGCCCCTCAGGAACATCCTGGCAAACAGGCGTGATGGGCGAAACTCGGCAGGAATCATCACTCCACTGCCGGTATAGGACTGACTCTTTGGTCCGTCACTGCTCAACGATACCGAGGGGAACCGGGTCACATAGCCCAGCTTGGATGCCATGAACTGGTCAATAGAGATGGAATTGCGAAACCCGTCCATCCCGGGATTGAATGCAGCACTCAACCAGGTCATCTCGCACTGGTGCTCGCCACCTTGGCCCGGGTGGGAAAGCCCGGAGAAAAGTGTTAGATCCTTGCGGTGCTCCTTGAGTAATCTCAGGTAATCCGTCGTTTCATAATCCCGGCCCACTTTTTTGGGAAACAAGGCAGGCGCATGCAAGCCAAGGGTGTTGCACAGGAACACCGCACGTCTGGGAGGTTGCGCATTCTTTGCCTGCAGCGGGCTCATCGACTCCAGAAACGGTAATGCTAGACCAACTCCCGAGGCCTTGAGCATTGTTCGACGGTTCATAGTGGTTTTCATTTTACTGGTGACTGAAGAGCCGGCTCTTGATGACCTCATGAATAATTTTACGCACACCAAATCCCCCAGACCGGACCTTGGAAAGGATCCGCTCAATCTCCTCCCGGTCAGCAAACTCAATCTCGCCCCCCGTGGAATAGACAACAAGCTGCGATATGAAGTTGCGGGCTACCTGCTCCTCCTGATTAAGGAGCAGATCCCTGAACCTGCGGATTCCGGAAAATTTCTTTCCATCACCCATGACCCCTCCCGAATCAACATGACGGGCCCAACGGTATTCATAGACAGGCCGCCCATAAATACGGTCCGTTGTCCAGTCTCCCTTGCCGGTGGTGCGGTAGCGTTTGCGATGACCGCCAATCGGGTTAAAACTCTCCAGCGCGAACCCTGGCGGGTCAATATGCTGATGGCAGTTGGCACAGGATTGCACGTTGCGATGCTTGGCCAGTGTCTCACGGATGGTGACCGCACCGCGGATATCCGGCTCGATGGCACCGATGTCGGAAGGTGGTGGGTTCGGAGGAGTCCCCAACAGGGAAGTTAAGACAAAATTGCCGCGCTTAACCGGTGAAGTAAAGGTGCCGTTGGCGGTCACTTTAAGGATACTGGCCTGGGTCATCAGTCCGCCCCTGACACTGTCCTCAGGCAAGTCCACCAAACGCATTTTTTCGCCCGCTACCCCGTCAATGCCGTAATGACGTGCCAATCGGCGGTTAAGGAACGTGAAGTCGGACTTGATAAAATGGCGCACCCCAAGATTCCTATCGAGCAACTCCCGGAAAAACAGGCGTGTCTCGGCAAGCATTGCCTGGCGCAACTGGTCATCAAATTCCGGATAGAGTTTCTCGTCAGGTGTCGTGGCATCGATCTCACGCAACTGCAACCAGCCGTCGAGGAAGTCATTGATAAAGCGCCCTGCACGTGGGTCACTGAGCATTCGCTCAACCTGTCCGGCCAGAACAATGGGTTCTTTCAGGCTTCCGTTTCCTGCCAGGTGGTGAAGTTGCTGATCTGGGGCACTCTTCCAGAGGAAATAGGAAAGGCGTGTGGCCAGTGCATAATCATTCAATGGCCCGGGATTTGCGCG
>CALCSP010000344.1 GCA_937893785.1 uncultured Verrucomicrobiales bacterium | reverse complement strand
TTTCCTTTAGTTGCACCAAAACATCCTCAATTTTCATTGTGGTAACCGGATCAATAGCTATTGAAAACTCGTCTAGGCAGAGGATTTCTGGTTCCAGAGAAAGTGCTCTGGCAAGGGTAAGTCTTTGCTGTTGTCCGCCGGATAGTTTGGTGCCGAGTGAATCAAGCCGGTCCTTGACCTCGTCCCACAGTACGGACTGCTTGAGGCAACGCTCGACAAGTTCGTCAAGGGTATCCTTGTCGTGAATGCCTGCTCTCCTGGGTCCATATGCGACATTTTCATATATAGAAAGCGGCAGGCCGACTGGAAGGGGGAATACCATGCCGATGCGACGGCGCAGTGCATGGACATTATTCATCTGCGCCACGTTTTCTCCGTCTATGCTGACAATCCCGTCAACTTTTGTTCCGGTAACCAGATCGATAGTCCGGTTAATGCATTTGAGCAGAGTGGTTTTTCCGGAATTGGCAGGTCCCACAATGCCGTAAATCTCATTGCGTTCTATTTTCAGAGAGATTTCATCAAGGGCTTTGTGAGAGCCATAAAAGACACTGGTGTCGAGGAATTCGATATGCGTGCTCATTGCCGGTCAGGTGACTACCACTTCTTACGGGTGCGCAGGTAGAGGCGCAGGCTGATTGAAAAGCTGTTGATTACCACAATCAGAGCAATCAGGACGGCCGCTGTTCCGTATTTCATCTCCTCAGGCATGCCGGATATTTTCTCAGCGACGACATGCAGGTGATAGGACAGGGCCATAAAGCGGTCGTTAAGGTCATAGGGCATCAGCTTGTAGCCTATGTCCGTGGTGTTGATGGCTACGGCAGCGGTAGCGCCCGTGAAAAGAATGGGGGCAGTTTCACCAGCTGCCCGGGAAATTTCCAGAATGACCCCGGTGAGGATACCGCTGATGGAGTTGGGCAAGACGATGGTGCGAATTGTCTGCCACTTAGTGGCTCCCATGTTCCAGCATGCCTCACGGAAGCTCATGGGCACTGAGGCGAGCGCTTCACGGGTTGCGGTCACAATCACCGGGATTGTCATCACTGCGATGGTGCAAGCTGCAGCTATCAGGCTCTCTCCCATCTTTAGCGTCAGGACAAATGCGCCTACTCCAAACAAGGCATGCACGATTGAGGGAACACCGGCAAGGCTGGTAACGGCCATGTTAATGACCCGGGTGAACCAGTTATTCGGTGCATATTCGTTGAGGTAAACCCCAGCCAGGATGCCGATCGGGGCAACCAGAAGCAGGGAGACAATGACGAGATAAAAAGTGCCGATAAGAGGCAGCCAAATTCCTCCTGACTTTCCAAGAGGACCGGGATCGCTCCAGATATAATCCCAAGAGAGGACGGGTGAGGCCTTGTAAAAAAGATAGCCAACAATAACAAGCACGGGGACAATCAAAAGGATTGCTGCGCCCAGCATGATGGTTTTTGCAGAATTCTCCCTACGAACCTTTTTTATTTCAAAGGGACTGCCGGCAAATGGGTTCTCTGTGGATGCTGACATTTACTTGTGCTTGTTTCTGATGCCTTTGATGACAATGTCCGAAATCACATTAATAACGACACTGATTAAAAGTAACACGATGCCAATGACAAAGAGCATCCTATAGTGATCATCACCATGGGCTGTGTCCGGCATTTCAGATGCGATGGTTGCGGTTAATGCCTTGACGCGTTCCAGCAGAAGGGCGGGATTAAAGAAGTTTTCTGGAATGTTTTCGGTGCTTCCCGATGCCATCCAAACAGCCATCGTTTCTCCCACTGCTCGACCGACGCCCAGCATGCAGGCGGCCAAGAGCCCGTTTTTAGCGGCTGGGAAAAGGACGCGATAAACAATTTCCCACCTGCTGGCTCCGAGGGCGAGTGCCGCTTCCCTGTATGAGTCAGGCACTGCACGAAGCGCATCCTCACTGATGGAGACGATGAGAGGGACTGCCATGAGGGCAACAACGATGGAGGCATTTAGCAGGTTAATGCCAACCTGGATTCCAAGAACTTTTTGCAAAAGAGGACCCATGACCATAAGGCCTATAAATCCCCATATAATCGAAGGAACTGCAGCCAGAAACTCGATAAGGATCTTCAGGGTTTCCTTCACTTTGGGGCCGGCAAATTCAGAGATGTAGATTGCTGCGCCAAGCCCCAGTGGCATGGCAATAAACATGCTGACCACGGTAATTGCGAAGGTTCCGTAGAGAATGCCGGCGGCTCCGTATTGCGCTTCATTTCCTTCAGCGGGGTTTGGAATCCAGCGGTTTTCAAAGAAGAACTTGCCCCAGTCGACATGGGGCAGGATGGGGGCCGCCTCTTTAATAATGAAGAAGAAGATGGCGGCAACAAAGATAATGGAACT
>CALCSP010000343.1 GCA_937893785.1 uncultured Verrucomicrobiales bacterium | reverse complement strand
TTATTGAAATTTTTCAAATCCTAGAACAGATGAAGCCTTCCCTAAAAGAGCATCGCGAAGATGGCGAAGAGCAAAGCCATCAGCCCAATGAGCAATTTGGCAATGGCTCCAATCAGGTTTCCCATGAAGCTGGCCGTGCCGACCCGCCAGGCATCGTGATTTTTCCGACCATGCCACTTTTCGCCGAGGTATGCCCCGACCAGAGCACCGACTGAGGAAAAGAGCAGGGCCGCAATGAGCGAACCAATGATTGGCACTGGAATGCCAATACAGGCACCTCCAAAGCTCCCTAAAAGGGATCCGAGCACGGAGCACCACATGCCCTTGCGGCTACCTCCTGCCTTTTTGGTGCGCAGCGCACTGGTAAAGAACTCGAATAGTTCCCCCACTCCAGCCAACAGAGCCATGATAAGAACAGTGAGCCAACCAAACGCGTAGGGGGAATCAGCCGGCATCAGCCAGCAGTAGATACCAGCAATGGCCACCATGATCCAATTGCCCGGGAGCCCCGTCACATTGATGACCCAAGCCGCGATCAGCCCCGAGAGGCACAGCAGTGCCCACACCAGGTTAAAGTTCAGGTAATCACCCATTGGAAGTCTGTTTTATCCAATCCAAGATATGAAATCCAATACAAATTGAAATTACCGGTTTTTGGGACCTTGGGGAGGGATATTGAAGGTATTTGTTGGCTTTTGGAGCTCAGAATCGAGGCGTCCAGAACATTGCTCGGTTTTGCAGTCTTCTTGTTATCAACCACGACACGCAGGCGCAGGGCATTGCTTTTTAACTATGGCTCGTTACAATCAATTACACACCGTGACCAAGAAGTTGCACAATGAATCCCGAAAATATAAAACTCCTTAGAGAAGAAGCTGATCTATGGATTGAAGACAACCAATCCAGTATTGAAGTATATGATTCTTATCTTCCCTTTGAATTCATCCCTGAAGAATATAAGGATGACCCCTCTGCACTTGAGATGGATGCCTTCGTAGGCAAGGGACCTGATCCGTTCTTCGATCACAGCATAGGATTTTGTATTCTTCCGGTTTCAATTGAAAACGGTCCCTCTGGTTATGCCTGCATTGAAGTGCATGGAAACAATTTTGATATGTCAGGGTTTATGGGAGAGAGCGGACTCGATATTTCGGTAAAAGGAATTTTTTCTTCTGAAAACGAACTCCGTCAGGCGGTCGCAAAACGTGGTTACATAAAAGAATATTAACTCATCAGAATATAATCCTAACCAACAAATACTACACTGCACGCAAGCTAGTGGGGCATCTTCGACTACAAGCTGTCAAGCAATTGAAGGTAATGCCTGTTTTCTTCCTTGCGCAGGTCCAGGCTCCATTGCCTGAAAACTCCCCGCAATAAATGGCTCGCTGCCTGCCGGGCATCATGCCACCCACGCAACCGGCCAAGGGACTCCCATTCGAAGAAACCGTAATTATCATCCCAGGAAATTCGAAACAGTGCCCAATCAAACTTCCCCTCATGCAGCGGTAGAATGTAGTAATAATCCTCGATCACCCAGGTGCACCAGTTATCCACTTCATCCTCTCGCCCATAGATAAAGGTCGCCTCCGCAGGAAGGCATCCCTCCATCCGCTCCAGTTGATCAGACTTACTCAAGACTTGCCCATCTTCCAGCTCACCGTCCTCTTCATCCTCAGGCAGATCAAAGAAGTCCAACCGGAATGACTTGTAACTGGTCACCGTCCTTGGCACCTCTAGCATTGCCTCATCGACCCTCGCGGTCTCCTGGAGATCGAGTGGCTTTGCCTTCAAGTCCCGGCCCGGGAATACACAGGCCAGATAATTGCTCCTCGTGATGGGCTTGCCCTCCTTGGCAATATCCTTCCAGACGGTATCCTTGAACTCAATAGGCAT
>CALCSP010000342.1 GCA_937893785.1 uncultured Verrucomicrobiales bacterium | reverse complement strand
TCTATTCGAACAGCAGGAAAGGCGCGAAGCTAGCAAGGGCAAGAAACGCACTGTGGAGGTAAGTTCAGGCGATGCATCAGGTATCTTGCCGCCTATATCCAAATTAATGGATGATGAGCCTGTCGTAGAATCTGTTGACGCTGAAGAAGAAGAAGGTGAAGGCGACGATTTAACCGTTATTCATATTAAACCGCCGATTATCCTGAAGGATTTGGCGGAAAGGATGAACATCAAGCCCTTCAAGATCATTCAGGATTTGATGGCACTTGATGTATTTGCCAGCTTAGATAGCTCTATTGAGCCTGAGATAGCCACTCAAGTATGCGAGAAACATGGATTTACCTTTGAGAAAGAAAAGCGGGAAAAAGGCGGCGGTGTCCATAAGGTAGAAGAAGTTATAGAGGAGCCTCCTCCGCCTGAAATTGAACCCAAAGGGGAAGATGAGCTTCCCCTTCGCTCTCCTGTCGTTACGGTGATGGGGCACGTGGATCATGGCAAGACCTCCATTCTGGATGCTATCCGATCTGCGCATGTTGTTGATGGCGAGGCTGGTGGAATCACTCAGCATATCAATGCCTATAGTGTGAATCATAATGATGGTCGCATTACATTTATTGATACCCCCGGGCATGCTGCATTTACCGAAATGCGTGCCCGTGGTGCCAATGTGACGGATATCGTTGTTTTGGTGATTGCGGCCGATGACGGCATTATGCCCACGACTCTTGAGGCCATTAATCATGCGCGCGCAGCCGATGTCACCTTGATGATTGCCATCAACAAGATTGACCTTCCTACCGCGGATTTAAATAAGGTGATTGGTCAGTTGCAGCAGCACGACCTGACTCCTGAGGACTGGGGAGGGGATACGATTTGTGTTCAGACGGCAGCTACCGAGGGATTGGGAATTGATGATCTGCTCGATATGATTTCGCTTCAATCGGAGGTGCTTGAGTTACGCGCCAATCCAGAAGGACCGGCAAGGGGGATTGTGATTGAGGCCAGTAGCAAGGCTGGTAAGGGTGCGACAGCTAGCATTATTGTGCAGACCGGAACCCTCAAAGTTGGTGATCCTTTTATTTGTGGTCCCTACAGTGGAAAGGTCAAGTTGTTGCTGGATGATCGAGGAGGTAACGTGACGGAAGCCGGTCCATCAATGCCGATTGAGGTACTTGGGTTCACGGGGGTCCCGAAGGTCGGGGATGAGCTCGTTGTCATGGATAGCGAGAGGGCTGTTAAAAAGCTCAGTGAGGAGCGCCTTGCCGCAATTAGGCAGGAAAAACTCAGTAAACCGGCAAATGTCAGGCTACAGGATATTTTTGCAGATGTGGGGTCAGCGAAGAAAACCCTCAAGGTGATCCTTAAAGGAGATGTACAAGGTTCTATTGAGGCTATTGAGGGATCCCTAAATGACATTAAGAGTGAGAAGATTGAGATCGAAATTATTCATTCGGCGGCTGGTCCAGTCTCTGAGTCAGACGTGCTTCTCGGGAGTGCATCTGATGCCATTATAATCGGTTTCGGGGTCAAAGTTGAGAACAAGGCGTTACAGGCTGGCAAGCGCGAAGGTGTGGAGATTCGTCTTTACAGTATTATTTATGAGCTCATTGACCAGGTCAGAGATGCGATGGTTGGTATGCTTGATACATTAACTCGGGAAAAGGTATTGGGTCGTGCTGAGGTGAAGCAGATCTTCAAGATTAAGCGTGGACGTGTGGGGGGATGTATTGTTATGGAGGGAAGGATTGATGCGAAGGCACGTGCACGAGTAATCCGAGATGGTCAGGCAGTTTATGATGGGGGATTCCTGACGCTTCGCAGGTTTCAGGATGAAGTTCCTGAAGTGAAGACAGGACTAGAGTGTGGAATTCGGCTAGGTAATTATCTTGAATATGAGCCTGGAGACATCATTGAGTGTTACGAATTGGAGAAGGTTGAGCAATCCCTATAGGTGAGTGTAGGTCTTTTGGTCAGCAAACTTGCGTTATCTAGGCTTGCTCTAAATGATTGCAGGTCGAGGCTTTGAATTGAACTTATTAGCACAATGAGCCAGCGCCTTTTACGTGTTCGAGAATTACTGAAAAGGGAAATCGGAACCATTCTCTCCCGGGATTATTCCTTTGATGCACTGGTTACCATTAATGACGTGGATGTGACTCCTGATTTACGCAAGGGGCATGTCTATCTAGGCATTATAGGCGGTGATGGCGGGGAACAGGCGATCGTTTCGCGCTTGAATCGTGACCGTGGTAATATCCAGAAACGTCTTGCCAAGCGGGTCGTTTTGAAGTTCACGCCTCAGCTTTCTTTCAAAACTGATGCCTCGGTGGAGAGAGGAGTACGAACGATTTCCATTCTCGAAGAGTTGGATAATGAAGGGGGTGATACTGGCGAGCCTGTAAAGGAACTCTGGAATGAGGATGGCGTGAGGGAAGAAAACCATCAGATGGACGATGACAGCGAGTAAACAATGCAGTCTGGCTGAGATTGGCATGGCTATTCATGCTGCTAGGCGGATTATTGTAATTGGGCATGTGCGTCCTGATGGTGATGCCATTGGTTCACAGATTGCGTTAGCCTCAAGCTTACACGAAACAGGAAAGGATGTGCTCGTCCTCAATGAGGACGGATGCCCCTCCAACTTGTCTTTTTTACCGGGATCGAGCATGGTGACTCAGCCGGCAGGGAACTCTTTTGAGGCTGATTTGTGCATTGCGCTGGATACAGCAAATCGTGAGCGTCTTGGTGCTGGTTGTCTTGCAGTTGTCAAGGAGGTGCCCAAGCTCATCAATATCGATCATCATATAAGTAATGAAGGCTACGGCGACCTTGTTTATGTCGATGATTCTTCGCCGGCAACCGGGCAGATTATCTTTGAGTTGCTTCAACAGGAAGGTTTGCCATTGACGGAGGTAGCAAGGGATTGCCTTTTTGTTGCCATTTCCACCGACACGGGAGGGTTTCGATATCCTGCAACCACTGCTCGGACTTACGAGATAGCCGCCGAACTGATACGGTTTGGCGCTAATTGCGGGGAGTTGTCGAGTGCTGTTTATGAACGTTATCCTTTTCGTCGTCTGGAACTGTTGCGTGAACTTCTCGGGGTATTGCGAATGAGTGATGATGGAAGGGTGGCTAGCTGGGTCCTTGATCTTGAAATGAAGAAAATGCTCTCGCTTAGGCCAGAGGATAGCGAAAATCTTACAGACTTAATTCGTGCTGTTGACACTGTAGACGTCGCCGTTTTCTTCGAGGAAATGGCCGGTGGGATGGTGAGAGTCAGCATGCGTTCAAAGCGAGCCGAGGCTGCCGATGTTTGTGAAGTGTGCCGCTGCTTTGGTGGAGGTGGGCATGCGCTAGCGGCGGGGGCACGTGTTGAAGGTAAGCTTGATAAAGTGGTTGAGCAGGTGCTGAATAAGATAGACGAATCTCTAAAATAGATAATGGACAATATTGACGGAGTATTACTTGTGGATAAATCCCCCGATATGACATCGCATGATGTTGTGGCGGTTGCTAGGAGGACGCTGAATCAGAAAGAGATTGGTCATTGTGGTACGCTTGACCCCATGGCTACCGGCTTGCTGATACTTACTCTGGGAAGAGGTACTAAGATTCAAGACCTGTTGATGGCTGAAGACAAGGAGTATATAGGTAGTGTAAAGCTGGGGGAGGTGACGACAACACAGGACAGGCAGGGAGAAGTGACTGATACCAATGCTGTAAAGGATTTTAGTGAGGATGAGATACGTTCTGCTATGGATAAGTTTACCGGTGATTTCTATCAGACGCCTCCCATGGTGAGTGCCATCAAGAAGGACGGTGTGCCACTCTATAAGTTGGCGAGGCAGGGCAAGGAAGTTAAGCGAGACCCCCGTCTAGTCCATGTGTATAACTATGAACTTGGGGAGGTGAATCTGCCGGAATTCAGCTTCAGAGTCGTTTGCAGCAAGGGGTTCTATGTCAGGACATATGCCCATGAAATTGGAGCTGAGCTGGGATGTGGCGGGCACCTTTCCTCATTGAGGCGAACAAAGTCGGGTAAATTCAACGCGGATGGCGCCATTACTTTTGATGAACTGAAGCATGGAAGCCGTGAAAGTGTTGCGCAAAGAGCCTTGAGCTTGGCTGATGTTTCGCGGCTTCGCGGTGCATAGGAATGATCCGCGGGATTGATGAGATGAGCGGGCTTTCCGCTCTGCTAGGGCCGGTTAATGTGGCTATAGGTATTTTTGATGGTGTGCATCAAGGGCATCGTTCCCTTGTTCGTGCCGTGACGCAGAGAGCAGGTACGCCAGCGGTTTTGACCTTTGTTCCTCATCCTGCAGAAGTTCTCGGGGAGGGGAGGACTCCTCGGCAAATATCCACTCCGAAACATAAGCGGCAGATACTTGGTGATTTTGGCATAGAATGCCTTCTTTCGCTCGAGTTTAATCGCCTTCGTGCGGCTCAAAGTGGTGAGGATTTTGTTAGGGAGATCGCTGAGTCTTGCGAGTTGGGTTGTATTGCAGTGGGAACTGACTTCCGGTTTGGGCATGGGAGGGAAGGAGATGTGGATTTGCTCGCCAAGCTGGGTGATGAGCTTGGCTTTGATGTTTGTGATATTGAACCGGTTTGCGATGCTGATGGAAAGGTTATCAGTAGTACAAGAATACGTGCAGAACTTGATGGAGGTGACCTGCTGGTTGCCAACGAGCTGCTTGGTCGTCCCTATTCAATAATTGGGGAGGTTAGGCAGGGGCGTGAACTTGGCCATCGCATCGGTTTCCCCACCGCAAACATTCAACTGCGCGCAGATGAGCTTTTACCTTCAGGCGTTTATGCAGTCAGTGTTCAGCTAGAGGGAGAGCGTCTAAGCGGTGTTGCCAACCTTGGGACGCGTCCGACAGTTACCCCTGAAAATGATTCACCATTACTAGAGGTTCACCTGTTTGATTTTAACAGGAATATCTATGGTGTTGAAATGGAGGTTTGTTTTCAGGCGCGTATACGAGATGAGCAAACTTTTAGTGGGCTTGAGGAGTTGCGGCAACAGATTGAAAAAGAT
>CALCSP010000341.1 GCA_937893785.1 uncultured Verrucomicrobiales bacterium | reverse complement strand
TTCGATATATGGAAACCAGGGCCCATTGATCACGCCCAATCTTTTCCAAAAGGCTGGGGCGTGACCATGGATGACGTTCTTGCCGGTCTCCTTACCGGCGTCATCCTAGGTGGCGTGTATTACGGTCTCCAATAAAAAAGGGGCAAGGTGAACTTGCCCCTCTCTTGTGATTGGTGGTGGATGGCTACTTCATCTTGTTGAAGTTCTGCTGGAGGATTTCCCAGTCTTCCATGCCCTTGGTTTTCTCGAGGAACTTGGCGTTTACTTCGGCTTCCTTATCTTGTTTGGTTGGTCGACTAATCTGGTAGTAGACACCAAAATAGCCAGGTACTAGTTCCTCAGCTAGAGCGTAGGCAGCATTCTCATCTGTAGGATCATGATCCTCGGGAATGTCCTTAAACTCGCCTCCTTTACGTGGGTTGCTGGAATCAAAGGCACCATCATAAAATTCGGTGCATTCACTCAAACATTCAATAAAGGCAAAGCCCTTGTGATCCATTGCCGCCTCCATCATGGATAGCAAATGCTTGGGGTTGGTGTGAGTGGTTCGGGCTACAAAAGTCGCTCCCGCCGAGATGGCCTGTTGCATCGGGTTAATCGGCTTATCAATTGCTCCCCACATATCTGTTTTACTTTTGAAGCCAATTGGGCTTGTGGGTGAAGTTTGCTTCTTAGTGAGACCATATACATTGTTGTCCATCACGCAGTAAGTGAGATTAACATTCTTCCTTGCGCAATGATTGAAATGATTACCTCCAATAGAGAAAGCGTCTCCGTCACCACCAAAAACAAAAACATCTAAATCTTGGCGGCTTACGGCAATGCCAGTTGCAAAAGGTAACGCTCTGCCATGAATATAATGTGCTCCGTGGGCTTGGACAAAATAGGGAAATCGGCTGCTACAGCCAATTCCCGCAACGGTAGCAAATTTTTCATGATGTAAACCACGGTTTTGAAGCAGTTTAAAATATAGTGCGAGCACCGAGAAATCACCACAACCCGGACACCAAGTCGGCTTGTCGGCAGCTAATTCCTTTTTAGTGAGCGGTTTTCTTTCAACTTCAGCGGTTGCACTCATTTATTTTCTTCTAGTTTTGATTTTACTCGATCCAAGACATCTTTAACTCGCCAAGTCATAGCATCAGCTTTGTTGATTCCCTGGATTTTTTTGTCACAGTATCTTGCTCTTAGTAATGCGCACAGTTGCCCATATCCATATAAGTTTTCATCGTTATTCTCGACAACAAACACATGGTTGAAACCGGAAAATATATCCTCTAGGCCTTCAGGGAGAGGGTTGATATGACGGATAGTCAAAGAGGAAATACTATCGCCCGTCTTGCGTGCTAGCTCGGTAGCTTCCCTAAGACTGCCTTGAGTACTCCCCCAGCCGACCATCAGCACGTTGCCTTCTTCAGGTCCGAATACCTCTGGTATAGGCAGTTCACGGCCCAAAGCTTGCAATTTACTCCTACGTTTTGCGGTCATGTCTGTATGCATTTTAGGTGAGCCACTGGGGTGCCCCATCTCGTTATGCTCTAGACCTGTAACTACCGGATACTTTCCGCTCTTGATGAAGGTTCCTGGTGCGACATGTTGCGTAATACCATCAGTACTGGATAAGTCATAAGGTTTGTGGTCGTCTCTGGGGGAAAGGTCAGGCGAAATATCTTGGCATAATTCTTTCAAATTAGGCATGCCAAACGCCTCAATCCGGGTCGCAATAGCCTGATCGGTTAGAATGATTACAGGGGTACTATATTTGCGGGCAATATTGACTGCTTCAATGGCAGTGTAGAAACAGTCTTCTACGCTTGAGGGGGCAATTACTACTCTCGGAGAGTCTCCGTGCCCACCAAAACAAGCAATGTTTAAGTCGCTTTGTTCTACGTTAGTTGGCATGCCTGTAGAGGGTCCGCCCCGCTGGACGTCAATTACTAGTAGTGGAATTTCGGCCATAACAGCCCAACCTATTGCCTCTGATTTTAGTGCGATACCAGGACCAGAAGATCCAGTCACAGCACACCTTCCCCCCCAACTGGCGCCTATGGCAATTGAAACGGCGGCAATTTCATCCTCAGCCTGAACAAAAATACCATTATATTTGGGTAACTCTCGCCGTAAAAGCTCCATGATATCTGACCAGGGTGTTATCGGATAAGCTGCTCCGTAACGAACGCCAGCTGCTAAAATACCGTAGGCCAGGGCTTCGTTGCCGGTGCAAACGACCTGTTCAGTATCGCGGGCTTTAGGGTCCTCAAATTCGTAAATTTCTGCCAGTGTGGTGAGCGGATAGCCGTGACCGGCATGGAAAGCTGAAAGCGCGGTTTCGGTAACGCTTTCCGGTTTCCCCTTAAAACGCTCGGTAATTAAACCTTCGATACGGGTGGAATCCAGATCGAACATTCGTGCTACCAACCCAAGTGCGAATATGTTTTTGCCTTTGTCTTTGGCCGTGCCTCCTATGGCTTCCACAGTTAAAGAACTAATTGGGCAACCGATGTGGCGAAATTTTTCTTGGAGATCTTCGCGGGGTTCAACGTGTGAAGTATCGTAAAGGATTATTCCACCCTCCTTAACAAAATCAACATGGTTGTCGTAGCTGTGCTGGTAAAAAGCCATTAGCACATCTGCTTCGTCGCCCGAGGAAAGAACCTCGCCCGAGCTAAGGCGAACCTGAAATATAGAAGGACCACCAGAAATGGTGGAAGGGATGGTCATGAAAGTCATGACCTCTTGCTCGCTTCGTCCGGCTAAACGTGCCAGAAATCCGCCGATGGATTGGATACCATCCTGTGAATTGCCTGCAATGCGGATAACGGCCTCATGAATTTTAGAGACCTTTGGGTTCTCACTGACGGCCTCATCGGCCGTGGAACTATCG
>CALCSP010000340.1 GCA_937893785.1 uncultured Verrucomicrobiales bacterium | reverse complement strand
TGTGACGGGGAGCGTCAGATTGTGCTGACCAGTGACCGTCCAGCCAATGAAACATCTGATCTGGAGGAAAGGATTGTTTCCCGTTGTGAGTGGGGATTGACCGCCGGGTTGCAATTGCCTGATGTGGAGACACGTCTGGCAATCTTGCGAAAGAAAATGGCCATGTGGGATGTTACCCTTGAGGATCGTATCGTTGAGTTTCTCGCCGATCGCATTCGCAAGAGTGTTCGCAGGCTTGAGGGCGCCATGATGCGTTTAGCCAGTTATTCATCGTTGAGTGGCAAGGCCCTTACCGATGAGGTGATTGAAGGGCTATTGAAGGATATTCTGCGTGAGGAAGGACGGCGTAGGATTACGATTCAGGCTATACAGAAAGAGGTCGCTTTACATTTTGATGTGCGAATTGCTGACATGACGGCCCGAGGTCGTAAAGCAGATGTTGCATTTGCCCGCCAGGTTGCCATGTATTTATCCAGAACAATGACGGATCATTCCTTGGTGGAAATTGGCCGGGCTTTTGGCCGTGACCACGGTACTATTATTCATGCTGTTCGAAAGGTGGAGAAGCGACTTGAGGAATCGAAGGCAGTCCGACAAAAAATCAGTATTCTGGGTGGCAGACTTTCAACGGTTTAAATTGACTTGTTTTTTGCCTGAAATGGGAATTATCCCCTGATTTAACGGGGAATTGGACTTGAGGGGCTTTTAAGACCTACTTCTCAAGGGAAGTTGTCCACTTTGTATTAGACACTCCCGTTTTTTCAGTGCAATATCGCTCGATTATTTTGGTTTCCTTAAGCGTCTACATGGGTGATTATGTGGAGCAGGAACCCATAAATTCCTAGTCAGCATGAAATTTACGATCACAAAGGAAGATTTCCTCGAGGGATTACAGCAGGTTCAGCATGTGGTGAGCAGTCGAACGACTTTGCCAATTCTCTCAAATGTTTTGATTGAGGCGGATGGAAGCTCGCTGCGCCTGACAACAACTGATCTCGATGTTGGCGTGACGGGTTCCGTGAAGGCCAATGTCAAACAGTCTGGATCCACCACCCTTCCGGCCCGGAGGCTAGCAGGAATTGTTAGGGAGTTACCCGCTAACGAAGTCAGTGTTGAGGTGGATTCCAAGAACACAGCATCGATTCGCAGTGGCCCCAGTTTTTTCAAAATTCTCGGTTTGGCTAAGGATGAGTTTCCGCCTCTTGCTACGTTTGAGGATGCCAATGAATACAAAATAAGCCAAGCTGTTCTCAAAGAGGGGTTAAAGATGACCTCTTACGCGATTTCTACCGATGAAACCCGTTACGTTCTCAATGGCATCTTCTGTTCGTTTAAAGGTGGAGCGTTGACTCTTGTTGCGACTGATGGTCGCAGGCTGGCCATGGTAGAGAACGATATTGAGTTCCCGGAAAGTCGTGAGACCGAGGTTATTGTCCCGACTAAGGCAGTCAATGAACTTCAGCGGCTTTTGATGGACAAAGGGGATGTAAAGATTTCCATCAGTGAATCGCAGATTGCCTTTGAGCTTAATGACAATCTTCTTGTCAGTAAATTAATCGAGGGAAATTATCCGAATTATCGTCAGGTGATTCCCGAGGAAACTAAGGAGCGCATTACCTTGGAGCGGGAAACTTTCCTGAGTACGGTGAACCGTATTTCACTGCTTGCTAATGAGAAATCCAACTCGGTTAAGTGCGTGTTCGGAGCTAATAAGATTGATGTCACGGCAAATTCACCTGATGTCGGAGAGGCATCTGAGACAATTGATGTTGCCTATAAGGGCGCGGAATTTTCAATTGCATTTAACCCGGATTTCCTGATGGCTCCACTGAGGAATCTGGACACTGACGAGATTTTCCTTGATCTAATTGATGAAATGAGCCCCGGGGTGATTAAAACCGAGGGGTCTTTCCTATATGTCTTAATGCCAATGAGGGTGAGTCAGTAATCTCTTACACAGTAGATTTCCGACATTATTTAATCCATGGGCTAGCAGGCCTCAGGATATCCCTGATTCATTAAGGAAGTTACGGATTAATCGTGATCCCGCCGCTTGGCTTTTTTCGGGGTGGAACTGCGTTGCTAGTAGCTGACCTCGACGAACACTTGATACAAATTGTTTTCCGTAAAGAGTTGTGGATGCAACAATGGATTTATCAAGAGGTTGCGGGAAGAATGAATGGACGAAGTAAAAATACGGTGATGTGCCCAGTCCGTTCCATGCCCAGTCATCCGAATTTTGTATCTCTAACTGATTCCATCCCATATGCGGCACTTTCATTCCCTCAATATCAGGAAACTCAACGACCTTACCTGACAATGCGCCTAGTCCCATAATGCCCGGGCTTTCATCACTGCCCTCAAAAAGCATTTGGAAGCCAATGCATATGCCAAGGAAAGGGCGGTCCTGCTCGATCCATTTTTTCAGTGGGTCGATCAGGTTTTGTTTTTCCAATTGCTTGGCGCAGTCGCCAAAGGCTCCGACTCCAGGGAAAATAATGGCGTTCATGCCATCTAGATCCTCTGGGTTGCGGATTAGTTTTCTAGAGGTGCCGATCTCATCCAGCGTATTACAGACGCTTTTGAGGTTTCCCGCTCCGTAGTCAATGATACCAGTCATGTGTATACCACTTCCAAGATGATCCCGCGAAGGCTTGCCCGTCAATCAATGACTACAGAGTTTTTTTGGTGCTGGGGACACCAGTCACACGTGGATCTAGACGAGCTGCCAAATCGATTGCCTTGGCCAATCCCTTAAAGATTGATTCAGCCATGTGGTGAGCATCTCGGCCATATAATACTTCGACGTGGATATTGGCGGAAGCATTATTGGCGAAGGCTCGAAGGAATTCCTCGACCAAACTGAATGAAAATTCGCGAATGCTATCGACTTTTTCTGGTGCCTTGTAGGCAATATATGGCCGTCCACCAAAGTCAATCGCTACGCGACTGAGTGTTTCGTCCATTGGCAGCAATGCCCAACCATATCGGGATATGCCACATTTGTCGCCAAGCGCTTCTTTGAAACATGAGCCAAGGACAATCCCTACATCCTCGACAGTGTGGTGGTAATCGACCTCTATATCCCCTTCAGCACTGATATTCAGGTCACAAAGGCTGTGCCTGGCGAAAAGGGTCAGCATGTGGTCAAGAAAAGGAATTCCGGTGTCGACATTAGAGTCACCTGATCCATCGATATTTAGTTCCGCGAATATTTTGGTCTCGGCGGTCTCGCGGTTTTGAGATACTTTTCTCTGTTCCGGCATGGTTGTGAAGCCTTTGGTGTTGGTTACTCAGTATCGTCTTCAGGTGATTTAATAACGAACTTGGCAACGAGAGTAACAATAAGCAGGACGCCTGCAAGAATAGAAATTAAAAGCTGGAAACTTATACCTTTGGATTCCACCTCGCTTGTTTCATTACTGGTGGGCGATTGGTTATTCGGGCTTGCTTTGGAGTCCCTTTCATCAGCTTTAGCTTTTGTATTTTGGGTATCGGTATTTTTTTCGTCTTTTGTTTCCAAATCCTGATCTTCATCAGGGGTGTCAGTGTCTTCGTTTGTCTCGGCGTTTTCCAACGCAGCTGCTCTAGCGGCTTTCTTTCCGGTATCTATCTGTTCTGAAATTTTAACAATAATGTCTCCGGTGGCCCCATTGCTCTTAGCATTTTCAAGTTTGGCCTGTGCTGAGGTAAGCTTATTTTCGGCAAGATCCTGAAATGCGCCGGCGATCATTTTTGCAACCGCGCTTAACTTTTCTAAATCAATTTGTTCGAGCCGTTCAGTCTCTTTTGTCACCATTTCAAGATTCTCTGAAATACTGGGTAAGTTCCATTCACTTACGGGCGTCCAGCGTTTCTTGAGCTCCTTGGCCTCAGTCACGAGTTGCTCAAAGCGTTTTTGCCTTGCCTGGAAGGCTTCTTCCGTCTGGGCGCGGTCGCTGGCTTCCATGGATTTTAGATCCTTTGTACGTTGGGAGATTCGAAGGGGATGGTTTCGCTTATATTGGATGAGCCTAGCTCCATATTTTGGAAGAGTGCCCAGCACGGGTTTGATGGATTGGCTGTAGGCCATTGAAAATTCAAAGTTCTTTTCGAGCTCTTCAAACTGGATCAGTGCTTGCAAGTATTGGCGATTTTCAATAGACGCTCTCATCTTGGTCACAAGGATCAGGGCATTGTGGTTGTAGGGATCCTTTTGCGCCTCTTCCTGAGTAATCCATTTCCCATTAATCTTTACACTCTGGGCTTCGACTTTTTCCTTTTCAGCCAGTAATTGATCAATGACATCTTGAACTGATGACTTTAATTTACTGTCCTTGAACTCCCTCATAAAGGCAGCAGGCTTGCCGGCTATAATCTTGTCATAGTCTTCAGCATTGAGAAGGCTGGCTGTGGGTAGCAACAACTTTATCTCCTCCAGCGCTACTTCATCGGCTTCTTCTTTGTCAATTACTTGGATGTCGGAGCGTTTGATGGTCTTTATATCCTTAATGCTCTTAGTAATGTTATACTCGAAGTCGATAGATTCTTGAGTTTCCTTGATAACTTTACCTTCCAGGACGCTTCCATCCTTGAGCTTTATTGTATCAGCCGAGAGCGTGGCGACGGACAACAGCAGTAATATTAAGTATGACAATGATTGATTACGGGTAATCATTTGGGTGTGGGATTGTGTGATGGGCTTATAAATAGCGCCAACCCAGGCGAACGATATATTTGCAACTTCTGTCCGCTTGTCCACCACTCTTTGCCTAGTTATGCCAGAATGAGGACGTTCTAAGGTGTATACGGCAGGTTCTCTTAATCAATGTGGATCAAGGAGCGAACTTGGAACGATGCCATTTCCGGTGTTGTTGCAATACTCTGTGTTTTGAAATCCTTGCATAGGAAAACCCTTGGATTTCCTTCTACGGCACGGAAAATGGAGAGAGAAGGGTGTTCTTGGCTGAGTTGCCTTTGCCCCTCCCTGCCATCCATGAAGATTAGTGTGAGTTTTCCCGGTGCGCTTTGACGCACAGCATCGGCAAGTTTCAGAGTTAGTGGATCATCCGGCATACCCGAAATGATTGCTTGAGCGGATGGGGATGAGTCATGGTCAATAGCTCTAATGAGGGTGCCGCAACGGGATGGTGAGAGGTTTAGTTCAGGTGTTGATGCACGAATGATTCGCCGGGCATTTTCCCTATCTCCTTTAGATCCATATATCGTCGATATTTCAAGCAGGTTAAGTGCGGCGGTTCCATTTGGGGAGGGAAGGTCTCCATCGGTGATTAACCACAGACCAAAGGGTGACTTTGCTATTTTAGATGAGGGGGTTAGGTGATATAAGCCGGAGTGAGGGTCAAGAAAATGCATGTCTGCAATTGACTGGATCTTTCGCGCCCAATTGAGGTATCGGATATTTGCCGTTGCTCTATACAGGTCAATCAGTCCTCGTGCAAAATAGATGTAATCCTCACAGAGACCATTTCCAAAAACCTTCGTATTGACCATGCCGCGAGCCAATTGGTTTGTTTCCTCGTCGTAGAGATGTTCAAGAATCTGTTCTGCTGCAATGCAGGCGGTCGAGTTGTATGAGTGATTTGTTAGTATTGCCCCGGCTTTGGCATAGGCGCTAATCGTCAACCCGTTCCATCCCGTAATAACCATGTCATTAAGGAGTGGAAGTGGAGCCTTTGACTTGTTGTTGATGACCTTTTTGATCGCAGATGCAAGAGGGCTTCCTGGTTTTGGGAACCGTGCCGCTAAGTGACTGGCATACGGGATATTGGCTTTTCGTTCAACAGTGTCTAGACGCGTGGGAAAACGGATATTACCTTCCTCCTTAATACCCAACGCCGCGCAAAAAATTTCAAGTTCGTTACTTGGTAGAATTTTAGAAAGCTCATCCTTGTGCCAAAGATAATAGCTTCCCGGAGAGGTGCCTGGCGGATCTGTTGACCGGTAAGCTGCCAGGCTCGCATAGAAGGTGCCATCAGGTGAGGTCAGTTGCTCCTTGATAAATTTCAAGGTTACTTCCGCCGATTGCCTGAAGCGTTTATTACCGGTGAGCTGATAGGCTGTAAGGAAAACTCCACACATCCTTGCCTGATCGGCTGTCATTTTTTCAAATTGCGGCAATCGCCAGGCATTATCCTTTGTATAGCGAAAAATGCCGCCGTGAACAGGATCAATGATTGATCCTGAAAGCATGCCCTCAAGAGTGGTATTGAGCATCTTCAGGCATTGCTTGGATCGGTAGCTGTTTTGTGCTTCTCCTATCGCAATTTGTGCAATGGCTTCCAGTGTCTCTGGTCGCGGAAACTTAAAGGAGCGGTCGAACCCACCATGACTTGGGTCATAATCTGCAGAAACACCGGAAAAAAAATTAAGATGGGTATCGCTACGGGAGGGTTGCTTGAAATTCGAGAAAGGGTGGCGTTCAATCTCTGAACGGATGCTCCCTAAATTTTTTGCAGACTGATTTTTGATCGAATCAGGATCTGTCTGCCAATTCTTGGTTATGTTTGTCAGGACTGCCTTGAAACGCGTGATCTCAGTATCGTCTTTACCCGAACTAAAGGTGCCTGCGGCAATGGGGTTCCCATCAGGTGTTAGCCAGATATGCAGAGGCCAACTGGCAGGCAAACCCGTGGTTTGTGCATAAATCCTGAACGCTAGGTCTAGGTCAGGTCTTTGAATACGGTCAATTTTGGCGCAGACAAAGTTGTTATTGAGTAGATCGATAATTTCAGGGTTCCTGAATATTTTTTCCCTAATTGTCCGGCACCACTGGCAAGCAGAATAACCAATTGATGCGAAGATAATTTGATTGCGCGTATTCGCTTCGGAGAATATGGCGCCTTGCCAAGGTTGCCAATGAATCTTGTCTTCAGAATATTGGCGAAGGTAGGATGAGGGTTGCCCATGAAGCTTGTTTTCTGCAAACAATGCCGGCTGGATGGCCTGAAAGGCCACAAGTATCAAGGTAAAACGGGGAAGATACTGAAAAGGAAGGTGCCGCATTTGGGGATTGGCATTTGGGTGTTCTATGGGATTATGTTAATGAATGCTGCGGTATACAATAATTAAAGTAATATAATCAATAGCGGTGCTTATTCTTGTCGTGCTCAG
>CALCSP010000339.1 GCA_937893785.1 uncultured Verrucomicrobiales bacterium | reverse complement strand
CAAAATGGATCATTTTCGCACCCTTGGAAAAGGCAATTTCTGCCATCACGCCTGGAGCAACGGCATTGACAGCCATAGCCTCGTCAACATGATCCTCACAATAATCAACTTTCGTCAGTGCACCGGGAGTCAGGAGCAGATCAAAGTCCATCGCATTCAGGGTTTTCTGTATCTGCTCACTGTTGGAAAGATCCAGATCCTGCCGATTCAATCCAACAACCTCATGACTAATACTAAGGATACGAACCAGAGCTCCACCAAGACGGCCACCACTTCCAACAACAAGAACTTTCACGATTAGACTAAATTGGGTTTATGTTCTTAATAGCGGAAGCCAGGAATAAAGGCGACCATGAAATCATGAAAGCGCAGAGAATATTCTACGACTGCCAAAACTGTGGCAATTGTTGCCGGTGGCCCGGAGAAGTTCCCGTAGGGAAAAAAGAGATTTCCAGAATGGCCAGACATCTGCGCCTATCCGATGAAATTTTTATTGAGAATCACACGCAACTGCGAGCCTCCCGTTCAGGACTCACCCTCAAGCAATCCGAAAACGGAGCTTGCACGCTGCTGAAAAACAATCTCTGCACAGTGCACCCGGTAAAACCGTCCCAATGCAGTAGCTTTCCGAACAGATGGCATTTCCCCGGTTGGCGCCAAATCTGCGAAGCTACACCTCGTGACCTTGGAAAAAAGTCGCCATAAACCAAAGCCTCCACCGACTCCATCGACAATATTAATCCACGAGAAGATCAAAAGAACTACTTGATCCCGCCACATACTACATGCAGAATTGTCATCTGATTTTTCACATCCAGTGAACAGTCAGAATCCATGTCCAAGGACATCACCTTTGCTCGGGTGGCGGAACTGGTAGACGCGCAAGACTAAGGATCTTGTGGGGGCAACCCTGTGCAGGTTCGATTCCTGTTCCGAGCACCATCTCACACAACGAGTTACAACTCTTCCCCAAGCGGGGAAGAAAATCCGGGCGGGGATTTGGGCGGGGATTAAGGAGGTCGCCGCATGACTTCCCTTTGGATCGATCACATCAGAGATGGGAACACTTTGTATGTCGTGGGGAGCCTCCTTCCCTTAAATATCATGCACCAAGTGACTTGAATTGGCTTTTTCTGTGAAATTCGGGAAAAACAAAACCCTATCATTTAAAGGATTTTTCAAAGGCTACCCCTCATCCTTTTCCAGACTCACCGTGTTGAAAGCGCCCCCCTGCTTATCTTGAACCGGGTTATCGAATGTCACGGTGGCATCTGCCTCTTACCCTACAAAGCACACCAT
>CALCSP010000338.1 GCA_937893785.1 uncultured Verrucomicrobiales bacterium | reverse complement strand
TGCTGAAGTAGAGGAGGGGCAGCAATGGGATGCAGAGCATCTGGAAAGTGATCTTGGTGATCTTTTGCGTGATTTTGCGATTTGTTCACGGGAACCCATTATTCGTGAATATGACCATGAGGTGCAGGGCAACACCGTGCTCAAGCCGCTTGCTGGGGCAAGAGGTGACGCCCCCCAGGATGCTTCAGTGGTTAGAATTGACGGCAGTAACCAGTTAATGGCATTGGGCTTGGCGTTGCTTCCCGAGTGGGGTAAATTTGATCCGAGGGCCATGGGTGCAGCTACCGTGGATGAGTGTGTTAGGTCGCTGGTTGCAGCAGGATCAAATCCTGAGCGTATTGCGTTGTTGGACAATTTTTGTGTAGGTAACCCTGATAATCCTCAGGAGCTGGGTATGCTTGTTGAGACCTGCAAGGGTATAGCCGCGGTGGCGGAAGTTTATGGAGCACCTTTTGTTTCAGGTAAGGATTCCTTCTACAATTATTTTGAGACCGAACAGGGTGAGGTCACCATTCCCACTACGTGTTTGATCAGCGGTATGGGCATTGTCGAGAAGCAGTCTCATGTTACCGGGGCATCAATCCGTAAAACTGGCAGTTTCTTGGCGCTTTTTGGAGGTTCCGGCTCGGAGATGGGAGGCAGTGTCTATGCGCGCCAAAAAGGAAATGTTAATGGGAGAGTGCCCGAATTTGATCCAGCTATCGCGCTCGAGTCGTACAAAAAATTTCACCAAGCTGTCGACGAAGGTTTGATTCTTGCTGCGCACGACCTTTCAGAGGGCGGACTTGCCGTCGCAGCAGCAGAGATGGGATTCTCGTTAGTGGCAGGTCTCGAGATTGATCTTGATGCCTTGCCTGTAACCGGTTCTCCGGGAGCTGTTCCTCTTTTGTTTGGCGAGTCTCCGGCACGTATTTTGATGGAGGTTGATGAACCTAGTTTAGAGAGGTTGCAGAAAATTTTCTCTGACACCCAGTTTGCTGTTATTGGCAGGACCTGTTCTGCACATTCAAAGCTGTGCTTTACACAACGTGGAGAAAGTGTCCTAGAAGCTGAACTAGCGCTACTTAAAGATCAATGGAAGAACGTCCTGCCGCATTACTACTAAAATTTCCCGGTACCAACTGTGATACTGAGACAGCCCGTGCCTTGGAGGCGGTCGGTTTTCGTGCCCAGGTGATGCCGATTGCCCGGGCGAGTGAGGCGGCACTTGAGGAGGCCAATCTGGTGGTTTTTAGTGGAGGTTTCAGTTATGGTGACTACGTAATGGCTGGGCGACTCGCTCAGTTGGAAGCGGAGCGCAAACTAGGCGATTCTCTCAAGGTTTTTAGGGATAATGGCGGTTACATGCTTGGTATCTGCAATGGTTTCCAGATTCTCACGAAGCTTGGTTTTCTGCCGCAAGGAAGCCTCATTAACAACACATCGGGTCGTTTCATCTGTCGTTGGGTTGGCTTAAGACGGGAGGTATCAAATAATGCTTTTCTGAGAGGGTTACCTGATACTTTTGAGTTACCTGTAGCTCATGCAGAAGGGCGGTTTATTGCTCCAGGTGAACTTGCTGGGGAATACCTTGAAAAGGGGTTGGTGGCCCTTACTTATATGGACGACATTAATGGTTCTTCGTCAGCTATTGCCGGTCTGATGGATGAGACAGGTAGGGTGCTGGGACTAATGCCGCATCCTGAAAGGTTTCTATGGGCATCCAATCATTATGATCCCGACTGGGAAGGAGACCGTTCTGATTGGGGATGGGGATACATGATGTTCCAATCTATATATGAGACAATTATGGCCGAGAGGGCCGGTGAGTTAACGTAAAATCAGATGGCAGACCAGATCAGTTATAAAGAGGCAGGTGTTGATATCAAAGCCGCAGCACAACTAGTCGGTGATATTGGTGAACTTCGCTCAAGGACAGAGACGAATCGTAAGCTCTTCGGTGCATTTGGCTTGTTCGCCGCAGGATTTGATCTCAGTGCATACAGTGAACCGGTAATATTTACCGGCTGTGATGGAGTGGGCACCAAGCTGGAACTATTGCTGGACCATGACTTGCTAGAAACTGCCGGGAAGGACCTTGTGGCAATGTCGATTAATGACATCCTTACAACAGGGGCGGACCCGGTCATGTTTTTGGATTACATCGGAGTTGGAAAACTGGATAAGGGAAAAATTGCGCGAGTCATTACCGGAATCGTTGACTGGTGCGAGTCATGTGATTGCATCCTGGCCGGCGGAGAGACGGCGGAAATGCCAGGGTTGGTTGATGACGGTATGATAGAGCTATCAGGATTTGGGATTGGGGTGGCTGAGAAGCCGGACGTTGTTGACCCGGAAACCGTAACCGAGGGGGATGTTTTGATTGGTTATCCCTCTGATGGTATACACGCCAATGGCTGGAGCCTGGTGCGCAAGGTAATGGCTTCATTTCCTGACGAGTTTTCTGATGATGACGTGATTTCAATGCTGGCGCCTACCCGTCTCTATCATGATGTCGTGAAGGGATTGCGTGATGCTCAAGTGCGACCAAGAGCGATGGCGCATATTACGGGCGGAGGTCTGCCGGAGAATCTTGAGAGGATACTCGGTGGCAGGGGGGCTGATCTTTCGGTGCCTCGCTGGGAGCTTGGGGCAATACAAAAAGTGTTAGCACATGTGAACGAAGATGAAGCTTTCTCAACTTTTAATATGGGTGTTGGCTGGGTAGTAATTGTGGACAAAGTGGATGAGGAAAAGGCAATGGGATTGATGTCGGGGGCATTGCGCCTTGGTGAGGTGAAGTCAGGTGATCTAACGGTCAAAACCGTTTAAATGAGCGATTTTCTAAAGCACGAGTGCGGCATTGCAATGTTACGGCTTAAAAAGCCGTTAGCCTACTATCATGACAAGTATGGCTCTGCGCTCCATGGCTTCCAGAAGCTGTTTTTATTAATGGAGAAACAGCATAACCGTGGGCAGGATGGCATCGGTGTCGGTTGTGTGAAACTGAACATGCAGCTTGGAGAGCCTTATATGTTTCGGGAGCGTTCTTCAGCACGGGATTCACTGACTGATGTGTTCCAGATACTGATGGACAAATATGCTAAGTTCTGCAGCAAGACTGGCATTAATCCCGATGATCCTGAGAATGTCAGCAGGTTTTTCGATTTCGGTGGCGAAGTGTTAATGGGGCACCTGAGATATGGCACTTCCGGGGAATTTGAGGAAGGGTCTTGCCACCCTTTTCTTCGCCGGAGTAATTGGGAGACGCGGAGCCTGATGCTTCTCGGAAACTTTAACATGGCAAACGCTCCAGAGCTGAATAATGCGCTCGTTGAAAGGGGACAGCATCCGGTTTTTGGGACAGATACCCAGACAATTCTGGAGGAAATAGGGTTCTATCTGGATCAGGCGCATCAGAAAATCTATCAGCATGCGAAAAAGAAGAAGGTACAGGGAAGAGATATTCCTGGCATGATCAGTGAACGATTGCATATGCCACGGCTGTTACGCAAAGCCGCCAGGGTTTGGGACGGAGGTTATACTATTGCAGGAGCTGTAGGTAACGGTGATTGCTTTGTGATGCGTGATCCAAACGGTATCAGGCCGGCGTTCTATTTTGACAATGAGGAATTTGTCGGTTTTGCCTCGGAAAGAGTTCCGCTAATGACTGTTTTTGGTCTCGATAAAGAAGATGTTTGCGAGGTTAATCCCGGGCATGTGGTTTCAATCAAGAATACTGGAGAATTAACTGTTGAGGAATTTGCGGATGAACGCAATCACACCCCTTGTTCTTTTGAACGAATTTATTTTTCCCGTGGTAATGACCCTGAAATTTACCGTGAGCGTAAAGAGCTTGGCCGGTTGCTAGCTCCTGATATTCTCAAGTCGATCGATTTTAACCTCAAGGATACCGTCTTTAGCTTTATTCCGAATACCGCGGAGGTCGCTTATCACGGCATGATGGGGGGCTTACGTGAACACCGGAGGCAAAAGGTAAAGGAAGCCATTGAACATGCCATGGGCAATGGTGGTTTTGCGGATGGAGAAATTGACGATCTTGTGATCCATAATTGGCCTCGTGGTGAAAAAATTGCACACAAGGACATCAAGATGCGAACTTTTATCAGTCAGGAGAAAGGGCGTAAGCAACTTGTCTCTCATGTTTATGATATCAGTTACGGAGTTGTTGAGCCTGGACAGAGTCTGGTTGTAATTGATGACTCAATTGTGCGGGGCACCACATTGCGCGAGTCCATTCTTAAAATTCTTGCCCGGACAAACCCCGAGAAGATCGTGGTGGTATCCAGTTGCCCGCAGATTCGCTATCCGGATTGTTATGGAATTGATATGTCTGAGCTTGGGAAGTTCATTGCTTTTCAGGCAGCGATTGATCTCTTGAAAAATACTGGCCGAGGAGCTCGGATCAGCGAGGTGTATGATTGTTGCCGGGAGGAGCTTGGCAAACCTGCAGGGGAGGCAGTGAATGCGGTGCGCAACATCTATGAACCATTTACAGCTGAGGAAATTTCCGCGCAGATTGCGCGATTGATTTATCCGCCTGATACAAAGTGGAAGGGTGAGGTTGAAGTGATTTATCAGAGTATTGAAAATCTACATTCCGCTCTTGGAGGACATTGTGGTGATTGGTATTTTACAGGGAATTACCCCACTCCTGCAGGAACTGCTGTGGCTAACCGTGCCTTCATCCAATACTGTGACGGGATTGAAGGGCGTCCGTATGATCTAGGATTTTAAGCAAGTCATTTTATGAAAATAATTGTTGTTGGAAAGGGAGGGCGTGAGCATGCATTGGTCACGGCTCTGGCAGAGTCGAAGTCAGCACCAGAAGTTTATTGTTATCCGGGCAGCGATGCGATCTTTGATGTTGCCAAGCGTCTTCCAGGTGAGGTTGACGATGTGGAATCCCTTGTTGCGGCCATGGTTACTGAAGGTATTGGACTTTGTGTTGGCGGCGAGGAGTCGTGGTTGGCCAAGGGGCTTGCCGATCAGGCACGTGCTGCTGGAATCCCCACTTGGGGGCCAGTGGCTGAGTCTGCCCAGCTTGAGTCTAGCAAGGAGTTTGCCAAGGAGTTCATGATTAGGCACGAGATTCCCACAGGAGGCTACGCCGTAGCCGGTAACGCTGTTGAGGCTAAGGCAGCAGTAGCAGGTTACCCCACCGTGTTGAAGTTTGACGGCCTTGCTGCCGGAAAGGGAGTTGTGATTTGTAATAATGAGTCAGAAGTCGATGCGTTTCTCGAGGAGGTTTTTGAGGATCGTCGCTTCGGAGATGGACGTGTGCTTGTAGAGGAGTTTCTTGAGGGACCGGAAGTTTCCGTTATTGCAGCCGTTGCTGACGGAGAATACCAGATTTTTACCCCGGCACGGGATTACAAGAGATTGGCCGATGGCGATCAGGGGTTGAATACGGGCGGCATGGGGGCAGTTGCCTCGAGAGCACTTGTGGAGCCTGAGGTGCTTGCAGATATTGAGGAGAAGGTGATTCGGCCAAGTGTAGAGGGACTGGTAAAGGATGGGCTTGACTTCAGGGGGTTTCTCTATGCCGGGTTAATGATGACTAATTCAGGTGCGAAAGTGCTAGAGTACAACTGTCGCTTTGGCGATCCCGAGGCGCAGGCAGTTCTGCCACTTGTAGGTGGCGATCTTGCCGCTTACCTAAAGAAAGCTGCTGAGGGAAGTATTGAGGAGAGTCTGATTTCCTTTGATCAGAGCTGGAGTATTTGCCTTGTCATGGCGTCAGCAGGTTATCCCTCATCATCACGTAATGGAGATGTTGTGAGGGGGCTGGATGATTTGAAGGATGCAAGGGTTTATCATGCAGGAACTAAGAAAAATACAGATGGTGATTTTGTCACCAATGGAGGCAGGGTGTTGGCTATTGTGGCTCGCGGCAGTGACCGAGAGTCAGCAAGAGAAGCTGTTTACACTGAGGCCGGACATGTAGGGTTTGATGGGGCGCAGCAACGAAGTGATATCGGAAAAATGCACTTCGATTAAGGCTGAAAATTCTTTAGTGAGACTATTTTATATTCACCCAAAACCAAAAAACACACACAAATAAAAACAATGAAAGTTATTATCATTTATGGAAGCGCTAACGATAAGGAATTCATGACTCCTGCTCGATCCTTCTTCGAGGAAAAGGGGACTGTTTATGAAGAGC
>CALCSP010000337.1 GCA_937893785.1 uncultured Verrucomicrobiales bacterium | reverse complement strand
CCGAGGCGCTGAAAGTGTAGAACCCAGCCTGTAGAGTTACACGGCTACCTCCAGGCATGTCCTTTATCAAAAGAACGGTTAGCGCGACCAGAAATACCTCAAGCATTGCATATCTGGAAACAGCACGCAGGAAAATTGCCCATTTCTTGGGCAGGCCTTCCGTCAGCAGACCTTCCATCCAGAGCATGATGAGCTTCATGGTTGGAAGGATCAGGGAGAAGAGAGCTATTAAGAGGGCAAGTATTCTTTCTTCTTCCTTCCAAAGTACAAGAACCCCTTCAAGTAGGCGCATTGCTTTTACTTGCATGTCTGACGGAGAAATAATCTGGACCAATGGTGTCCATTCCCCGGCTTTGGGTTCCAGAGTGAAAATGGGAAGTATAACCGCGCTGCCAAACAGAATGCAGCAAACACCAATCAGGCACAGGATTATCGGACGCGTCATTCCTGACCAGGTAAGAGTTTGCCAAGTGATTCCCGGATTTTATTGCCAGCTTTTTCCTTGGTTTCCTCGAAAGTTTTCTTAAGCCGATCCTTTTCCTTGCCGACGCGGTCTTCAAGTTTCTCGATACTCTCGCCAACTCCCTTGCCTAGACGATCAATGCCCTTGCCAACAGTCTCCCCGAGCTTCCCGATTTTCTCTTTTGCTTCCTCTGCCCAGCGTTCCATTGTTTCCATCATCACCTTAGGTGGGTTATCGAGGTAAACCGCGCCGTTTGCCATATAGGATTGTACGGGCAAATCGAGGTTGTCACCAATGGTTACAGCAAGGGTAAGCCTACGCAATGGCTTATCGGATTTGAGTTCTAGCAAGCCTGGGCGCAATTCGCGGGTGGGAATGGTCCACCCGCCGATGAAGTCGCGTCCCAGTATGTCCTCGTCGAAAAGTGCTACACTGAAGTGTCCGCTGCCGTTATTCCTGATGCGAGCGATACGCTTGACAGTGGACGAGCTGATTCCTCCCTTATTCAGCACGACATCCCCGACGGAAATGGCCACTGGATCCCACCGCGCAATCAAGGAGTCCTTGGCCACCACTGTCTCGAGGACAACCTGATCCTGCCAGGTAACTAGCGCCCCGGGATCCGGAGCGCTACCGTCCTTATCCCAACGCTTATTGTTTTCTTCGGTCGGGGAAATTTCAGCCTCTCTCACCCACAGACTGAAAACACTTTCCTTGTTAATTGGAACTTGTTCAATCTTGAAAAAAAAGCTGATTAAGATACCGAGGCTTATCAGTGCAAGTGGGATGCCGGCAATTACCCAGAGGTTTTTCTTGGATTTGTTTTCGTGTTCCATTGATTGCCGGGTTGTCTTAAAACTTTCGTCTCTACCGGGAGTATCTTCAACACATTATACGGTCCATTGTTTTCGCCCAATTCTATGAGAGGTGCGGTGAATGCTCACACCCCTTATGCCTGGGACTTAGAGTTATCAATATAACTTCAACCCTGTGAGTCGTCGGCAGGATTGAATGGCTTCCATTCTTCGCAATCGGAATAAGCCCTATATGTGATCCGCTGAAAGCGGAAAGATTACCTGAGAGTTTTTCTAGAGATTGGGGAACTTTAGCCATTTTTGATCACTGGCACTGCTCTTGACTGCGGTGTCGATGAAGGCAAGACCGGCGATTCCATCGGTGGCGTCCGGGAAGTCGTATCCCTTCTCGGGTGCGGGGTTACCATCAATCTGATCACTGATTGCTTGATGGGCAGCCAGATAAATATTGGCAAATGCCTCAATGAATCCCTCAGGATGGGCAAAGGGTGTTCGGCTGTTGCTGTTAGCTGCTTCGCTCAGGTAGTCATTGCCACGACGGTATATCTTGCGTGGTGCATTGGCATACTTAACGATAAGGTCATTGGGATCCTCCTGGTGCCATTCCAAGGATGCTTTGGTGCCGTAGACACGGATATTGAGTGCGTTCTCGTCACCGTTAGAGATTTGAGAGGCATAGATAATACCCTTGGCTCCACCTTCAAAGCGGATCAGGTTGTTTCCGTCATCATCGAGTTCACGACCGGGGATGAATGCGGTTAACTCAGAACACATTTCTTCGATTTCTAGGCCGGTAATATATCGGACAAGGTTGTGTGCGTGGGTTCCGATGTCTCCCATGCAATTAGAGGAACCGGCAATGGCTGGGTCGGATCGCCAGTTGGATATTTGGCCTTGCCCATCTCCCTCAACGTCCCCAACCGCATATCCCTGCGGATATTCGGCAACAATCTTTAGGATTCGTCCTAGTTCTCCATCATTTACCATGCGTCTTGCTTCCTTGACCATGGGGTAACCGGTGTAGTTGTGGGTAAGGCAGAAGACCTTGCCGGTTTCATTAACAATATCACGTAATGCACGAGCCTCATCCAGTGTGCGTGTCATTGGCTTGTCACAAATGACATGGAATCCTGCCTCTAGGAATGTTTTAGCAACGTCAAAGTGGAGATGGTTCTGAACTACAATGGAGACAAAGTCGACTTTGTCCTCCCGAGCTGCTTCTTTCTCCGCCATTTCCTGATAACTGCCATAAACCCGGTCCGGTTCGAGGAAAAAATCTTCACCGGAGAGTCTTGATTTCTCAGGATCAGATGAGAAGGCTCCTGCGACCAATTCGATTTTGCCGTCAAGGTTAGCAGCCATGCGGTGTACCGCCCCGATAAAGGCACCGCGACCGCCGCCGACCATGCCCATGCGTAGTTTACGATTCATGTTTGTTCTGATTGGTAAGGTTTCTGTATTTAAAGAAATGATTATTGGCAGGAGACAGGAGTGCCGCTGGCTGCCGACTGATATGCTGCATCAATTACCTTCATCAGGGTTAATGCTTGATCCGGAGTATTGAGGGGTTCCTCGGTGCCTTCAATCGCAAGAATAAAGTTTGCAGCAGACTTGATTCGGCCCATGTCTTCGCACTCTTCAACCTCAATGGCAGTGTCCACGCGGTTGGCACCGTCCTGGCTGTAGATTTCACAGGTGTCAATGGCAGTCTCATCAAGACCATCTTCACCAAAGAGGCGCTCAACTTTACCCCCAGACTTGCTTCCCTGGAAGACAACGGAGACTTCTTCGCGTTTAATCATTTCAGCCCAACTGATTTGAAAGGCACATACCTGCCCACTCTCAAAGGTTACCATTCCATGTGCTGCTGCCTCTACGTCAGTCGTGCCGTCATCATTATCAGGCAACCCCCACGGCCCCTTAAAGTTTTTGTCTGTGATAAAGTTATCAAAGGTTTGAGCGAGGACATGTGCAGGTTTTGGGTAGCCCATGAAATACATTGCAAGGTCGAGCATATGCAAGAGGTCGATCAGTGGTCCGCCGCCAGAGAGCGCCTTGGTAGTGAACCATCCGCCAAATCCAGGAATGCCT
>CALCSP010000336.1 GCA_937893785.1 uncultured Verrucomicrobiales bacterium | reverse complement strand
CCTAACCATCTAGGCTCATTGGCATCACCTCAAAAGCGCACACCCGACCTTGTCGGGTCAAGCATTCACCCCCCCTCGACATGAATAATCACTTATCCCAATTCTTACTACTCATTGCCGGACTACTTATCTTCCTTTTATCTGCACTGCATTCGGGTGCAACCCCTCCTGATTTTCGCATCCACCCTGTACCCGACGGCAAATACACAGTTTTCCGTAAGCATTTCACTCAATGTATCAATGTCTTTGGGATACACCTCTTTGGAACTGCCCGCACCCCTGCTGAAAAACTGCGCCATGCCGCAATCATCATGGCCGAATACCTAGATAACAATGAGGACGGAAAGCCAGATAACCCTGAAGTGCTCAAGACAATGCTCAAGCGAAACGCCTTTCTTGTCATGACCGAGAATGAACGCGCATTGGAGCACCTTGATCATGAAGTTTTCCAGGATGCAGGATTCCACAATGGGCAGGGACAGTTTGCCACCGAGACAAACCCGGGAGGCAGGCGGTTTGATGCCACCCTAGAGGAGGTTCTGCACCTGATTACCCACGAGGGCTATGCCAACACTTACCCGGAGATATTTGGTGAAAAGCCAGGCACTGAATTGGCCAAGTGCCTTGACCGTGCCCGGGGCGGACATTTCAGGCGTGTGCCCCGCCGCTACCCGTCCGGATCATGGTTTACCTATGATGACCGCAGTTGTGACTACGGCTGTCAGTGCACGGAATATCTATACTGGGCAATCACCTCAGTCCTTGGAGCACAGGACTCACCTCACCGAAGAGAGGAAATTTCCCATGAGTGGCAATTATACAGCAGGACCCTGGTACAAAAAAAAGATCCGAATGTCTACAAGTTGATTACCAATCCGGAATATCAACTACCAACTAGGCTCCCTGACGGCATCTACAAGCCACGAAAAAAATAAAGCGGCAAGGTCACCCCCGCACATATTATCGATGAGGAATAAAATTGGTAATAGTCCAACCTTGTTCCTCATCGGCGATCATTCTGCTCATGTCGATATACACCGACTGCGGAAAGCCATATAGTTTATTATAGGTAACATCAATACGCTCGGCGTTTCTGTCGATGGCATGCTTTAAGACAGCAAACCAGTCATCGATCGTCTTGGGTTCAGGTGGCTCAAAGAAGTTACTATTTCTGGCTACCGCCGAGATAACCTGATTGTTTCGTACAACAATATTGCCATCCCAAAAGAACCAGGACACTTGCCAATTAACGTCCATGCTGTAACTATCGACACCCGAAGCTTGCCATTTAGTTCGGGCCTCGAGGTAAAAACGCAAAGCCTGTGCATCTCCATCAAAACTCCGAGCGCGGAAAAACCTTCCCGATCGCCCCTCGATCAGTAATGATTCCGCCGGCATATCCATCATCAGCACACCTGCAGCATTCCTGTCTTCCATCACAGCCAAATCCTCCCAGGCATCCATATTAAAGGAAGACTGTATAACCCATAAGCCCGGCGCATTCTGGTCAGTTCCGGTCAAGAGGAAACGAAAATCCCCAGCTTGTTTCGTGACAGAAAGAAGGGGTGGAACTGGTTGGCGTTCGTCTGCGACTGCATTACGAATACCCGATCGGCAAGCAAGTAAGAAGAGACAAAGGACTGCCAGACGACAACTACTCGATATCATCATGGAAAGTCGGGGATTAAGGGAATTTTTCAAAGCCGGATTTTTCTAGTCGGTTACTTCCTTTGGTCACTACCTACCTAGCCGGCGGCACAGCCTCCCTGACTAGGGCCCCATTGTTCTCGCTCATCACCAGAAGGGCAAACCGACTGGTCCCATCCAGTCCATTTGTACTGATGCTGGCATAGTCAAACTTGCCGCGCAAATCGGTGTATCCATCCTTGTAAAACACAGCCTTACCCGCTGCGTTCCTCGCATACACCTTGATATAGGCACGCGGCACGGGCTTTCCGGACTTCGCCTCAAGCACCTCAAGGCGCCCATAATTTTCAACAACAGTTACATTGAGAGTGTTCGCAAAGTAAGGCTTTGCGGCACTACTGCTGCCGGCAACAATCTCCACCAGCACGTTCTGTGCGGCGAACTGCCTGGGCAGAGAAAATTCATGAGTACCTTTGTCTTTTGGAAGCCTGATCTTATCCGTGTGGTTCGGCTTGATAATGCTGAAACGACCACTGTCACCTGACAGGAAAGGCTTGGTGCTGAAAAGGAACTCTAGATCCATGGTATAATAGTTCACCACGGCATCGGACACATTCCGGTAAGTGACCTTCACCTCGCCACCCTCAACCTCAAGGCCGACGACCGGTTCACCTGCTGCGATTTTTTCATGCTCCTTTTCTCGCTTGTTCTCAGCATCCTCGTCAGGATTACCCCCGGCTACCAATGCAGCGCCAGCTATTTCCTTGGCGTGCTCGATGACCTCAGCAAATCGCCCACGCCACAATGACACCGGATGTCCGGCATACCCCGCTGCAATTCGACTGGCAGCATCAGGATTGCCCTCATAAAAGGCGGCATAGCAGCCCATGTAGTCATACTGAAGCTTCTCGGCAACAGCCGACCGATCGAGGGTAGCAAACCATTTTAGTGCCTCAGCAATCCTGTCCTGCAGGAACAGGTAATAGGTAAGCGCCAAGCGATCCCGTGCATCAAGATTCTCCTTGTAACTAAGAACCTCGAGGAAGGACTGATACTGCTGCCGGAATGCATCATTGAGGATCTTGCGCTGCTTGCCGAGTGGATGTGCTCGGGCATTAACCAGCGGTGCATACTCCAGATGCTCATGAAAATATCGTTCAACAGGATTGACGGAGGCAAGCTCGCTCTCCAGATAAAGCCCACAACTACGCAAGAAACCGTCCTGATGGGCAAGGAACTGGCGCGCTGCAGCGACATTGTTATGATGCAGGCCATAACTGTAGAGGACGGGCTGATAGACACGACGCTTTTCCAGCAAGCCCAATGTGGCCTTAAAGAAATCAACATCACGCATCCGCCAGGCAATGCGCTCAAGGTCAACTGCACGCGGGTTGTTCTGCCGGAGAAACCCAAGCACCGTCTTGTCATCCGCGTGTTGGCTCACGTAATCCCAGCTTCCGGTATCGATTTTGGTAGCCTCGCGGACAACCGTGAAATCAATCCCCTCTGCCCATGCGATAATAGCCTCATTCTTGGCAGCATGCGCAGGAAAGACGCTAAAGGGTTTTCCCCCGGAGGGTGCCGGAAAATAAAAATGCATGTTCAGGGTACGGGTTGCATAAGGCTCGATGGAGAGGTGCTTTCCGGCAGTGTATTTTGAGCGACTGCAGGGAAGTGCTCCTGATGGTATCTGGGTCAGCACATCAAGCTTCTGGCGGGCAGAGGTAGGGTTGGTAACGGCGATTTGTGTGCCATAGACAACACCGGTAAGAAACTCATCACGCACAAACTTATCATACCGCTCACCACCACGCGTCTCGAAGCGCTCACTGAGGCGGAAATAGTTCTGGGCAACGAGCAACGGAGAACGCTCATCACTGATAGGAGCTGCCTTGATCTCTCGATGGAAGGCAATAGTGGGGCCACTGGCAGTGATTGTCATCGACAAGGACTCCTTGCCCTTTGCTGCACCCGCCACCGCCTCAGGCTTGTCGGCTGCAAAAGGCAGATCCAACACTGAGAGCACAAACATCGCCTCGGTAAAGTTACGCGAAGCATAACCGAAATTAGCACTTAAGAACGGCTTGTCGGCAGCTTGCACAACATGGTTGGCATAATCCTGCCAGAAGGGATTTACCTGCACCAGATCGGCTCCCTGATCAGAAATACGGCGGTGATAATAGTTATTCTCGGCGTATTCCTTGGTTTTTTCTATTTGCCTGAAAAGCCGGCTTGCCCTCTGCCTTTTATCCATCTCCAACGCCTTGCCAAAATAGGCAAAGCGCCCGGCAGCCTTATTTCCAACATCCTGCTGCTGCTGCTCTCCAGCCTG
>CALCSP010000335.1 GCA_937893785.1 uncultured Verrucomicrobiales bacterium | reverse complement strand
GAACCTAACACAGCGGCAAACGAGTTTGTAGAAATACACAACAGCGGTTCTGATACAATCGACCTTTCTGGATGGTTTTTCTCACGCGGTATTAACTTTACATTTGAAGAAGGCACAACAATCGGTAGTGGCGAATACATCACCATTGCACAACGCATCAGTTCCATTCAGGAAGATTTTGGAGTCACAGCACTAGGACCATTTACCGGAAATCTTGCTGGCGATGATGACACGCTGGAACTGCGTAGAAACGACGGCACCGTTGCTGACAAGGTCAGCTACAGTTCAACATTTCCTTGGCCGGTTGGAGCTGGCGGCACTGGGGCATCAATGGAGTTGATTAATCCCGGGCTGGATAACGACCTGGGCGGTTCGTGGCGTAGTTCAACAGTCCCTGGCCAGCTTCCAAGACTGACTCTTCTCACTGAGTCGAATTCAGGATGGCGCTGGCGCCCGGGAAGCACCGAAGCTTCCAACCCAGTGGATAAATGGCGAGATAACGATTTCCTCGAAAATGACACATGGAAAGATGGAGCAATGCCTATCGGCTATGGTGTGGTGAACAACCTGCCTCTCAATACACAGATCAGTGACATGAGAGGAAATTACACCTCGGTGTTCCTACGCAATAACTTTCGTATCGAGCCCGGTGAAATCCCTCAGGAACTCCTGCTACGCTTTTCTGTTGATGATGGTATGATTGTTTGGATCAACGGCGTTGAGGTTCATAGATTCAACGTGGCATCCGGCAACCTAGCGGCATCAGCAACGGCAACCTCGAGCGGGAGTGAGGGGATCTGGCGTGACCAGTCCTTAACTGGTGCCCCGGGTTATTTGGTCGAGGGCAATAACACGATCGCCGTGCAATTATTCAATGTAAACACTACCAGCAGCGACCTTGGCTTGGACATTGAGCTCATTCGGCCTGCCAGAGACGACAATCAACCCGCTCTGCCTACGCCCGGGAAGCGCAACTCAGTTTATAGTCTTAATGCACCTCCAGTAACCCGTCAGGTCAATCATTCCCCTAAGCAGCCTGAATCCGGAGCGGATACGGTTATTACAGCAAAAGTCACCGATTCCGACGGTGTGGCATCTGTATTCCTTGAATATCAAACGGTAGCCCCCGGAGCATATGTGCCGGCCCTCCTGGCTAAGCCGACCAGTCAGCTAAATGCCAACCCAAACGCCCAGCGTGAAACCAATCCTGCATACAGTGATCCTGCCAACTGGATTAATCTTCCAATGCGCGACGATGGGAATGGAGGAGATGAGACTGCCGGCGATAACATCTTCAGTGTGACAATATCCGGACAAGAAAATCGCACTTTAGTCCGCTACCGTATTGTAGCAGAGGACAATTCGGGCATGACGGTAAGACTTCCCTACAGTGATGATCCAGCACTTAACTTTGCCTACTTTGTCTATGACGGCGTTCCCGATTACGTAGCCGAAACCCGCTCGGTTCTTGGCGCACCTCAAACCTACCCTGCCAAGACAATCACCTCGATACCTGTTTATCACATCATCACGTCGTCATCCGACTTTGATCAAGCTGTTGCCTACAACAGCAGCGACCAGATCAGCCGAAACAATTACGATGCCAGGAGTGCCTACAACTGGAACTGCACCTTCGTCTATGACGGTAAGGTATATGATAATATCGGCTACCGTCTCAGACAGCGCAATGCACGGTATTCGGGAAATGGAAAGCGCAGTTTCAAATTCCGCTTTAACCGAGGCAGTTACCCACACTTCCACGACATGGAAGGCAACAAATACCCCACGCAATGGAAATACTTAGCCACTCACAAAATGCGCGGATCCCGGGGCAACTACACCTGGGGACTTGAGCAGGCTGCCAACCATATTCTCTGGAATATGACCGGAACACCTGCACCTTTCACGCACTGGATGCACTTACGTGTCATCCGTGGAGCAGAGGAGGCTCCCGAAGGGCAAAACGGCCAATATCTGGGCGACTACTATGGCATGCTGCTTGCCCTTGAAGAATTTGATGTTCGCTTTCTTGACGCACATAACCTCAAAAAAGGCAATCTATACAAGTTGATCAGCGGCAGAACTGACGGGGTTTCCGTACGCCGTTACCTCGCGCGGGACGGTGTTGATGACGGGTCAGATTTCCGCAACATTATCTTCCAACTTCAACCAAGCAAGGATGATGATTGGTTGAACCGTCACGTCAACTATGACGCTTGGAACCACTATCATGCCATCGTCGATGCAATCCGTCACTACGACGTGCAACCCAACACCTCAGAACATCTCAAAAATCGAGCCTTCTACTTTGAGCCCTCCACGGAAACCAACCTCGGACGCCTTTGGGTTCTTCCCTGGGATTCAGACACCAGCTGGGGGCCAAACTGGAATGGTGGCAAGGGTTTTTGTAAGCAGGCTATCTTTGACACTAACCCACCACGTCCTGATTTTGTTCGCGATTACCGAAACGTAGTGCGTGAAATTCGTGACCTGATATGGACCGAAGAACAGATCTCTCTGCTACTTGACCCACTTGTTTCCCGGATTGCCGACATTGTTCCAGCCGACAGGGATAGATGGACAGCAGCAGTTGGCGGCAGCCAAAGTGAGCCACCTATCGAGAGCGTTGTTGCTGACATGAAGAAGTTTGCCTTTGTAGGTGGTTCCTGGGTAGGCGGTGACAACAGCTCAATGGATAGCATCGCAAGGGACTCAGGAATTTCCGGCCAACAGGGTCGTGATGCCTATCTTGATGCCCTTGGAGCTGATTCAGAAATACCGGACACACCATCGATCAGCTACACCGGTACAGAAGGATTTCCGCAAGGAGGGCTGGCCTTTCAAAGTTCATCATTCTCAGATCCCCAAGGCACCGGAACCTTTGGCGCAATGGAATGGAGAATTGCAGAAATAACCCCTGTAGGCGGTG
>CALCSP010000334.1 GCA_937893785.1 uncultured Verrucomicrobiales bacterium | reverse complement strand
TATAGGGCATCGCCACTGCCACCGTCTTCATCCTCCCCGCGAAATAGGACAATGTCTTATCCACCACCTCACGATAACCTTTATTGCCGGTAATTGCCGCAAGTTTGAGTAGGGCCAGTGAAGCAACTGAATTCCCCGACGGCTCCGCACCGTCATAATCCTCCTTTAGCCGCAGAATCAAATCCTTAGCACCATCGCTCTGAAAGAACCCGCCCTCCTCGGGATCATAAAAAGCTTCGATCATCCGGTCAGCAATAGCCATGGCAAACTCCAAGTGAGACGGGCTAAGTGTCACCTCATAAAGAGCGACAATACCGCTCAGAAGATAGGCATGGGTATCGAATATCTGTGCATTGTCACGTGCCCCATTGCGCCAGCGGTGATAAAGCCGCTTCTTCTCCGCATCCCACAGCTCTGAGCGGATAAACGAGAGGTTTTTCTCGGCAGCCGCCAGGTAATCATCGTCATCAAGGACTGCAGCCGCGCGCGCAACGGCACCCAGCATCAAACCATTCCAGGATGTCAAGATCTTGTCATCCAGCCCGGGACGCACGCGCTTGTCGCGTTCCTTGAACATCTTCTCCCGGGCCGAGGCCAGCAGCTTCTCCTCACCCTGGGCCAACTTGGCATCGACAATACTCAACACGTTCTGCTGCTTGATCGGGTCAGGGTCACTGTGATCCTCAAAGTTTCCCGACCGAGTGACACCATAATAACGGATCACGACACCCATTTCTTCAGCAGTTAACAACTTCTCCAGTTCATCTTTCGTCCAGCAATAGAATTTTCCCTCCTTGCCTTCACTGTCGGCGTCCTCAGCAGAGTAAAACCCCCCTCTCGGGTGCGTCATGTCACGCAGCACATATTTCAGGATGTCTCTGGCAAGCGCAGCATGGTGCTCCTTGCCGGTAATCAGATAAGCATCCAGATATAGCTGCAGAAGTTGCGCGTTATCATAGAGCATCTTTTCAAAATGCGGAACCAACCACTGCTCATCTACCGAATAACGGCTGAATCCGCCTCCGATCTGGTCATACATGCCGCCGGCAGCCATCTTCCCACAAGTAAAAAGCACCTGATCAATTGCTTCCTTGTCTCCCAGTCTTGAACCAACCTGTAGCATATAAGAAGGCTGACTTGGCCGTGGAAACTTGGGCGCACGCCCCCATCCCCCGAACTCGGCATCATACTCCTCCTTAAACTGCTGCAGCGCCTTGCTCAGGTCAGCCTCGGCAACAACGCCTCCCTCACCCTTTCCCTCATCCACATATTCCGAGAGTTTATTGGCGATATTATCAGCATCCTTGATGACTTGTTCGCGTTTTTCCTCCCATACCTTGGCAATGTTCTGTAACAAGTCTGGCCACGAAGGTCTACCAGGCGTGGCTTTAGGAGGAAAATAAGTACCCCCGAAAAAAGGTTTACGCTCCGGGGTCAGAAACACGTTCAACGGCCATCCGCCCCCGCCAACCAATGCCTGCACTGCCGTCATGTAAATCTTGTCGACATCCGGCCGTTCCTCACGGTCAAGCTTTACGCACACGAAATGCTCATTCATGATCTTGGCAATTTCCTCATTCTCAAATGATTCACGTTCCATCACGTGGCACCAGTGACAGGTTGAGTAACCCACACTGAGCAGGATCGGCTTGTTCTCCTTCTTCGCGCGCTCAAAGGCCTCATCCCCCCACGGATACCAATCCACGGGATTATGCGCATGCTGCAGCAGGTAAGGCGATTGCTCCTTAATAAGGCGGTTGGTAAACTTGTGTTTCTTTTGATCTTCAGGGTCTTTATTCACAGCACTTGAATCTATTTTGGGGTTGCCTGCCGACTCGGGTGTTGGCTCGGGTGTTGGCTCGGGTG
>CALCSP010000333.1 GCA_937893785.1 uncultured Verrucomicrobiales bacterium | reverse complement strand
CCGGCGAGATTCTTTGTCACACGCCGACCTTTTTCATCCCAGTAAGCCGTTCCGTAAGGCTCGGTGTCATCGGATATATCCCACCACGTGCGCCGAGCATCCACCTTAGGCTTATCCATTGGATTCCATGTGGGCACCTTGGATTCAGTTGAGAAACACACATCGAACCCATTGGCTTGCGGTGGAGAAAAATGCTCCTTTCCTTGTGGCCCACCTCGATTGGCATCCTTATCGGTTTTCGTGAGGGTTCCTAAATGCCATTTACCGAAATGACCGGTGGTATAGCCGTGTCTTTTTAAGAGCTCAGCCAAGGTCAATTCCTCCGGCTTCATATGCCCGGTATTGGCAAAGTAAATACCGTACCGAAACGGATGCCGACCGGTGATACAACTTCCACGCGTAGGGCTGCAAACAGGGGCAGCGGCGTAGAACCGATCGAATCGAAGGCTGGCCTTAGCCATCGCGTCCAAATGCGGCGTGTGAACATCATTCCCTCCGTTAAACCCCACATCGCCCCACCCCAAATCATCGCACATTACCAGCACGATGTTGGGGGACTCGGCAGAGTGGCCACATATAGCCACCTTTATAAAAAGGATCGCTATTAGCCTGCGACACGTGGCAACTACGGAGTCCATCGCATTAATCTCAAATCGCCTACTGGCACATGGGCTGAGGATCCATCGGCAAAGACCACGGGCATGGACGGGGTGACGTAAAAGGGTATGTTTTCTTCAGCTTCCTTTAGGCCGCCGGTTCCGTTCCAGCCGAGATCTGCCTCGAAGAGCAAAATGGTTTTCGGGTTCAATTCATCCAAACTCTTACCGGCCACCGCGGCGTTCATCGCGTATGAGCTGGCCTTTTCGCCTTTATTGATGAGGTCTAGCGTGAATGAATCCAGCGGCGAGACGAAGACGATGGGGGCACCTATCTCCGGCAGCAGAACATCGCACCACTTGTCGGCTGTCGGCAGTTGCCCGTCATTATTCGCAGCCACTCCGGATAAGCCAAAGTAAAGTTGCCTGAGATTGTTTTGGCTCTTCACTGCGTTAGCTTTCGATTTTGCTGACGCCAAAGCAGGCAGCAACATGGAAGCAGCTATTCCGCCGCCACCCACCAGCAATAAGGGAACCGTTGCCCCAATTGGGTCACTCGTGCTTTGACTTTTCATCACCATTCCTTCAGCTGTCACCTGCATCACGGTTAACTGCCCAGAAGCCTTGGAGCCATCCACATCCATGAACTTTTTCGCTAAATCCAAAACCTGCTTGGCTTGAGGGTCAGGATCATTGGCTGCCTGCATTTCGGCCATGGCTAAGCCAAACTTGCTAAGCTTACTGTATTCCTTGCCTAACCGGCTGCTCATGAAGTGCAACTGGTTGCCCTGCAGATTAAGCCCATTGGCTAATCGCTTAAATTCTTCAGTGCCGGCCAGCCCTTCGCTTTTGCCTGATTGCACAGCAAGGATATCCTTTGCGAGTTTCTGACTACTAGTCAGCACAATGTAATCACCCGTTTGCATTAAGGTCGGGGTTAGATCAATCGGGACGGGCAATTCTTCGGGAGGGGTGAGCGTGTGCATCGTGATCCCGTTTTCAACTGATTGCTTGAGCATCGGAGCCATTTCAGGGTTCTGCATTAATTGACTGATCATGGTCATCAACTGCTGATCTTTCACCTTCAACACCAACGCCAGACCAGGCTCAGAGAAAGTCAACTGCAGGCCTTGGAGTGCATCTGGAGGTAGAGGCAACGGAACTGGTATTTGATTTTGCTCATTGAGTGTAACGAGGAAACCCAGTTCGCCACCGGTTGAACGCAAGAGATCCTCAAACTTTATCGCCTGATTCATCTGAGCCAGCCCCTTGGCCATCTCCGCTACAGCTTCAGGCGGGGCTGTGTCGGTGATGAATTTGCGCATCCAGTCAAAGGCAGCTACTGCGTCCAGATCAGCCTGAACTGAAAGTACCGTATCGGTCGGCAACATTTTGAGAATTTGCTGCTCGTGGGGTTGTGCTCCCATCACCTTCCAAAGCAAACCGTCTTTACGTTCCGGATAATGGTGAACCACCATGCTGTTGCGGTGAAAATCTTTTTCCGCCTCAAAACTGCTCATACCCATTCCACTAATATCACGAATACCGCTTTGCTCGAAGAAGGTGCGAACCATATCCATGCCAGCCGTTGCCATTTGTTGCTCTTCCTCACCAAGCTCCTGGCCGGCGGCGTCTACCAGACCTCCCATTGTCTCCATGAAGTTGTCCATCTTGGACATCAACTGTTCGCTGCTTAGGTAAAGATAGAAAGTGCCTCCCTGGTCCAGATGCTGGTTCACGGCCCAGAAACTATTTTGGGTCGCTGCCTGTTGCTGGCCAACTGGAGCAGATACCGAAGAAGTAGGTAGAGGAGACGATGCTACAGGGGTGGGTTTCACCGATGCAGTTGGAGGAGTGGTGATTGAGGCACTCTCCTCCTCTGTCGTTGTGGTTTCTCCGCCACAGCCAAGCAAGCTGAGCAGAAGTGGAAATACAAAAAGATCACTATATTTTTTCATGGCAATATCCGAAGCGCGAAGGGGTGGTGCCACCCTGAGGGAAACTCAGGACTCGGGCAACTATGAAATGTGCGCCAATATGGCTTAAGGCGTCCACTTGAGCCGGGCCGCCTCCTGCGGACCAATTTGTTCCACATGCCCATCAGCAAAGACCGTGGTG
>CALCSP010000332.1 GCA_937893785.1 uncultured Verrucomicrobiales bacterium | reverse complement strand
CCGTATTTCCATCATGGTTGCTCCTTTCTCAGGAGTATTCATATATTGGTAGTAGGGTTTGAGCGGCTCAAAGTTGCGGATATACCGGAATCGACTATCGCGCACAGCCCGGATGATGTCATATCGCTCATCCATACGATCACGTGCTCCATAGACATAATCACGCGGTGCAGACAAACCATCCCCAAGAAAAGCCCTTCCCTGTAGGTGTGTGGGAACTTCAAGCCCAGCGAGGTTCAACACAGTAGGAGCAAAATCAACAGAACTGACCAACTGCCCGTCAACCACGCCACCCTGAGATCCCGGAATCCTCACCACTAAAGGCACACGTGTGCCGGACTCATACAACCAGCGCTTTGCACGCGGCAATCCAACACCATGATCGGTCCAGAAAAAAATAATGGTTTCCTCATAGAGCCCAGCCTCCTTAACTTCAGCAATCAGTTTACCCACCCAGGCATCCATTGCTGTAATCAACTCATAGTTGCGCTTCCAATCCTCCCGAGTAACCGGCGTATCCGGGTAATACGGAGGCAAAGTGGTAAGCTTAGCAGCGTCCTGTCGTTGCCCGGCGGCTAAGTCCCTTGTAACTGCCTTATATTTCGCCTCGGATGCGATGCCACTCTCATGACATCCCGTATAATTGAATACCGCAAAGAAAGGCTGGTCTTTTGCGCGTTTTTTCCAGTGAGCCCTTGAACCGGATTCATCCCAGATTTCAGACCGGGATGGCTTCGAAAACTGGTAATCTGTCTTGGAATTGTTTGTGCAGTAATAGCCCGCCTTGCGCAGAAGCATCGGAAAAGGCTTAAGCCATTTTGGTAAAACAGCATTACAGCGCATATGGTGTGTTCCGATACTGTTCTGATACATCCCGGTAATGATGCCGCTGCGACATGGCGCACAAACACCGGCAGAAGTATAGGCATGTGTAAAACGAATTCCCTGCCCTGCTAAAATGTCAAGATTCGGTGTAATGGCATGCGGATCACCATAACACCCAAGGTGAGCATTAATATCTTCGGCAGAAATCCAGAGAATATTTGGCCGCGCGGCAAACGCCGCACCGGTCATTGCTGCCGTTATAATTACGAGGAAAGAATTAATTAATATTTTCATTAAAACTGACACCTGCTTCAGGCGAAATATCAATATTGCCAAGAAGGTTGTTTGTGGCAATACCATTGCGCTTCCCTAGACCACGAAAGCGCAGTGCTCCCATCGGTCTTCGTGTATGGTGCTCACCAGAAATAATGCACCCTGTGATCCGGATATCCGAACAGTTTGCGGCATCCACCCCATAGGGAACTCCGTCTGCAAACACACATCCGGTTACTGCTACCCGGCGACACCCCTCCAATTCCAGCAATGAAGCACCACTAACCTGCCCCGTTTCTGACTCATCACGAAAAGTGCAACCGGAAATCGTGCAGTCCGAACTATCCGTCAAGCGCACACCTGTTCCCATAGCGGAAGTGTGGCGACGAAAGTGATTGGAGCCGATTGTCACTAAGCTTGAATTCTCAACCAAAAGGTTGCGCTGGGCACACGAATAAATGGTATTTCCACTGATCGTCACTCCGTATACCCCACTAAGATGCACATTGTTTTCCTGAGAACCAATCACATTTCCGGTAATGGCAATAAGCCCTGGCGGACGGCCAGTATCCGCCTTTTCGAGGATCCTAATATTTGCACCTCCCGGAGACCGGGTCGCTTGAATCGTGTTTGATGCGATAGTGATTTCATTGACACTGGCCTTTGGCTCAGTGGCATCAATCCAGATCTCTGCCGTTGGCTCTGATGGCAAATCACCGTGAGACTTGGCATTATTGTATTCGATGTCGTTACCGGTAATTTGCAGGTTGCGCACTTCGGAGCTCTCAATCCGAATTCCGCCTAGCCTGTTATAGCTGATATGTGAACTGGAGACATTAATCTGGTGCAGATTGACCCTGTCCAGATATAAACCAGATCCTGTATTGTGATAAAGGTGACAATTGGAAATGATGACATTCCGGTTGCGCTTTATTAAGTGAATTCCGTGGCGCATACGTCGCACCATAACCCCCTCAATTCTGGCCTGCATCGTCTCAACCAACTGTAACCCGTCTGCACCCGGATGTTTTCCATCAATAACTATGTTCTGCACCGTCGGCATGCGTTCATCTTGCCAAACCCCGGATTTAACACTTCCCGGATCACCAGTGCCACCATGCGTCCCGATTAATTGAAATGCCGGACCTGAACCGGACATGATCACCGTTGAAGCTCCCTTTTCCCCGCTAATTGCACAAGGCCCTCTGGGGGGAACTGGAACTTTAACAGTCTCCGAAATAAGGTATCGACCAGTGGGAAAAAAAAGGATCCCATCCCCGCTTTCTACGGCATGCCGGAGGGCCTCGGTATCATCCGTAATACCGTCCCCCTTTGCACCAAATTGTCGAACATCACTCATGGGAAGATAGTATTACCGATTTCATGTCGTCATGAAAACCTTAAAACACTTATCCCGATTGACTCTGTATTACCCCTTCCTGTATCTTGGTGCACGACCAGCCAATAACTCATGATGCAAAGTGCTTTTCCTTTCATTCCTATCGCCCTTTTTGCTGTAGCTATTAGCTCTAGCCAAGCTGATAATAAAATTAAGCTTCGTGTTGGATATGCCCAGAAGCCCCATGAAGCGGCAGCCGAACTCGATGCCATCCGCAAAGCCACACCATCCGTGACACAGTGGGAACAACGTCGAAAGACCCTCATTGCCGGAATTCTTGCTGGCGCCAAGCTGGCCAAACTCCCCAAGCGCACTCCCCTGAATCCGCGTTTTGTGAAAAAAAGAACACATAATGGATATACCGCCGAGAATATTGCCATTGAAAGTGCCCCAGGACATTTTGTCACCGGCACGCTTTATCGCCCTACTGATTTCAACGGCAAGCTTGCTGGTATCCTATGCCCACACGGTCATGGGGGGCGCTTCAGGGATTCTCGCCAAGCGCGTTGTGCCGTGCTGGCAAAAATGGGCGCAGCCGTCTTTCAGTATGACATGGTTGGCTACGGGGATTCGAAGCTTGTGGGATGGGATCACCGCAAGACACCGGAAATATTGCGACTGCAAACGTGGAACAGCATGCGGGCGCTTGATTTTATCATTAGCTTACCGAATGTCGATCAGCAACGCATAGGCATGACCGGCTGTTCTGGTGGGGGGACCCAGACCTTTGTGCTCGCAGCCATCGACCCACGGGTCCGCGTCTCGGTGCCCGTCTGCCAGGTATCCGCTCACTTCTTCGGTGGTTGTGTCTGCGAGAGCGGTATGCCAATCCATTGGAGCAAGCACCACAAAACCAACAACGCCGAGATTGCCGCACTTGCTGCACCTCGTCCTCAACTCATCATTTCAAATGGCAAGGACTGGACGCAAAAGACACCACAAACCGAATTTCCCTTTGTTCGCCATATCTACAGTTTGTATAAAGCGGACGAGAACATTGCCAATGCACATTTCCAGAAGGAAGGGCACGACTATGGCGTTTCAAAAAGAATGGCCGCCTACCCTTTTCTGGCAAAGCACCTCAACCTTGACCTATCTCGTGTCACTGGCGCAAACGGTAAGGTCGATGAGTCCTTCCTAAAGGTCGAAACTCAGGAGGAAATGATGGTCTTCAACGGCAAATACCCAGAAGGTTCCGTGCCCCCGAATACTCCGCTGAAGTAAAGTCACTTTACCCACTCAGGAACTTTTCCGTCGCCGGTGGATTCACTCTTCTCAAGAATCCATGCAAGGTTGAATCGTGCCACAGCGGACCCTCCCTTGGGACCTCCCTCGAAATGGTGGAAGATCATCCCTTCGGTAACCGTTCCCGGACGCCCGGAGGTCATTGATGAATAGGCGTGAGCGCCTTCAAACACCAAACGCTTCACCGGCCAAGTCTTCCCCCCGTCAAAACTCGCCCAAACCGTACCATGATGCCTGCCACCAGCACTATCGCAATTGCTATAGAGTAAAATGTCGCGGCCTTTTACCGCTAGACGTGTCAACCCCGCCATACACCCGTAGTTGGTATTTTGAGGACCATCGGGAAGCACTTCACAAAATGTAAGGTCTTTCCAGGTCATGCCCCCATCATTACTTGTGGCAGTCCATCGGCGACGTGGATTGGCCCCTTCCTCTGCCCAATGGCGTCTTGTGTTGTAATAGATCGTGCCGTCACTTAACTCTGCCAAGGTAGCCTCACCCGTGCCCTTAGCAGGGAAAGGATGACTGGTCTTCCATGTCTTGCCTCCATCATCACTGAAAATGGCGTTGGTATAGTGTTGGGGCCACACCGAACGATGGTTCTTCCCTGCATAAAAACGTGAAGGACGAATCAACCGCCCCTTGTGCTTACCATGACGCAGCGTGATCCCATGCTCGTTCATGTGCATTGATGGTGCATTTCCCTCAGGATCCGGGCTGATATTTGTCTCAATTTTCTGCCACGATTTGCCGTCATCACTGCTTCGATATATTGCAATCGGTGCTGGCGGATGACGCTCTTCCACAAAGGCAATAATATCACCATTGGTTTCATTAACAGTCAGTCCTCCTGGCTGGAAGCCTGGTCTGGCTATTACAATTT
>CALCSP010000331.1 GCA_937893785.1 uncultured Verrucomicrobiales bacterium | reverse complement strand
CGGCAACCGTGGCAGCCAGCGCCCTAACCGGCAAGGTGACCGATCCCAGAGACCTTTAGGTTATCGGTTTGGAGGTCGATAAGCCATCTCAGGGCCAGCGAGCCCTCCGGTTTTGGATGAAGTTGTAAAAAGGAGACTTATGGTTGCCCGTATCAATCCGCCTTCGGTGAGTGACAAAGAGTCATCGGATACCAAACTCAATCTTTTTGTCCTGCCCAACTTGATGACGGCTGGAAACCTCTTCTGTGGATTCCTTGCCCTCACACACATCGTTGAGTCTGATCCCGCACGAGAGGATTTTAACCAGATCATCGTTAAGGCCCTTCTACTCATTCTTCTGGCATGTTTTTTTGATTTGCTTGACGGAAGGGTTGCCAGAATGGGTGGCTTGGAAAGCCCTTTTGGGCGCGAGTTTGATTCGATCGCTGATATAGTTTCTTTCGGGGTCGCTCCTGCTTTTCTGGTTCACAAAGTTGTGCTGAAAGATGTTTTTGTGAATTATCAGGAAATCGGGTGGTTCATTTCCTCGGTCTATCTCATTTGTGGTGCCTTGCGTTTGGCTCGCTTCAATGTCATGGCTGCGCAACCGGAATCTGGTTCCAGTCGTGAATTCGTAGGTTTTCCTATTCCGGCAGCCGCTGGTTTGGTGGCTTCGCTGACGCTTTTCCTCATGTGGTGGGAAGACAAGGGTTTTTCCACCGGGCAATGGCGCTATGTGCTTCCGGTTTTGATGGTGTTCCTTTCTGCGATGATGATTAGCGAGGTGCGTTACCCCTCCTTCAAGAGAGTGGGGTTTCGACTACGCGGGCGTTTCATGACCATGGTGATGGTGATTTTGTTCATTGGCCTGCTTTTCATTCTTCATCAAACCGTGCTTCCGATTTTTCTGCCATTGGCATTTACTTCCTATTTGATATATGGATTCATTCGCTTGAAGCTGCCCAAGGCCAGACTCCAAGCCATTGAGGAAGATGAGGATTTGGAAATTTGATGAAGCCTTGTTCTCAGCGATTCCTTTTGACACACTTTCCCTACAGGCTTAAGAAGTCTCTACACATTAAAAATTTTCAGTATCATGCTCACCCACTCGTTTCCTGAATTTCGGTGCTTCCAACGACTCTGTCAGTATTCCTGTGCGCTGCTGTTTGCTTCCGCTCTAGCAGCCCAAGGCCAGTCCGTTGGGGTGGGCTTCCACCTGGTGGAACTTCCGCAAGGTAGTTCCCTGATTTCGAACCCCTTTCAGTCGGGCAGCAATCTGGTTTCCTCTCTCTTTTCCGATGTTCCGGATGGTTTTACTGTTTCCAAACTGATGAATAGTGAATGGCAGGGTTCGGTATGGTCGGCCGACTCTAGCTCTTGGTCGGTTCCTGAGATGACCCTGACTCCAGGGGAAGGGGCTCGAGTGGACACCCCGGAGCCATACCAATGGTTTACCTCTGGCAAGCCATTGGTAGGGAGTCTGGTCAATTGGGTTCCTGCCGGCGATTCTGTCAAAGCCAGTCGACTGGCCTTGGCTGGATTGATTGAATCGGAGTTGGGTCTTCAAGTGCCGGAAGGCACGACTCTTTCCACGATTGATGGTGAAGGCACTCTTGCCACCCTCGGTGTCTACCTCAATGCAGAAACCGGTTGGTTATGGACTTCAGGTGAGGAATTTTCATTGGACGTTGGCGAGGCCATCATCATTTCTAGCTCCAGCGCCTTTGATTGGACGCAGACTTTTGATGTGGAAGGTGTAGAAAACCCGCTCTCATTAGCCCAAGTGCCTTCCGAGCAAACCTTGGTGGAAGGTTCCCCGCTTTTATTGGAGGCGGTTGCCGAGGGTGCCGATAACCTTGCTTATCAATGGCAAAAGGATGGTGTGGATATTCCGGGAGCCAAGTCGGCGGTTCTCTCGATTGAATCGGTTGCCCTATCCGATGCGGGTCATTATGCCGTGGTTGCCTCATCAGGTGGTTCGGCTGTTCGCAGCCTTCCTGTCTCTGTTTCGGTTGAACCCAAAGTGGTGGAACCTCCTGCGAGCCCCACACTGACCATAGCAGTCGATGGGCGTCTTATAGAAGTCACCATCCTTGGTGAAGTAGGTCAGTCCTATCAGCTTCAAGGCACTGAAGATTTCCAGACGTGGTTCGATCGTGGGGGTGCCCTTGTCAACGAAAATGGCACGGTGACATTTCGCGACCGTGTTTCCCGAGGCAAAGGGAGGTATTACCGAGCAATCGTCCTGGAATAAGTCTGCCGAGACCCAAAAACTACTTACCAACCCGTCTCCGCGAGGCGGGTTTTTTTGTGATTAATTTTGTAACTTTGTGCTTTTTCTACTTGTCAGACCCCATGCATTGAAGAACGTTGCGTAGTCTCCGCTATTTCAGTAACTGCAATAGGTTCGAAAAGTAGGTGTTCAGTAAGGCTCGTGAATTTATTTTTGCCAAACAAATCAACTTCTTTGGTCACTTTATGGGTGGTCCTTGTTTCCATATTCTTGGTGGCATGCAAAAGCTCTTATTACAAAAAGAAAGCCGATAAGAACACCTATGGCATTCTTGAAAAGATTCAGAACGACCTTTTTGGGAAAAAGGATCCTTTTACCATAGATACACCCTATTCTGATCGTTCGCCGGATGAGGTTTCATCACAAGAAATCCTTGCCGAGCGAGATCTGAGGGAAATCATGGAAATCGATGTGGATCGAGCACTCGAAATTGCCATTGCGAGTAGCCGAGAATATCAAAGTCAGAAAGAATCTCTCTATTTGTCGGCACTGAGTTTGAGTGAAACGGAATTTGTTTTCAGTCCACAATTCCTTGCTACCGCAGGTGCTGACTATACGAACCCAAAAGGCGATGGTGACCCTTCGATGGGTATGGCGGGTCAACTTTCCGTCTCTCAACTCCTGCGGACGGGGGGGCGGATCAGTGCCAACCTGACCCGTGACTTGACTCGATTTTATGTGGGCAATCCTAGGCAGGGTGTTTCGGATGCGATCAGTCTGAATTTAAGCCAGCCTCTTCTCCGTGGCTTTGGGAGTCGGGTAGCCGCAGAAAATCTTCGCCAGGCCGAACGCAATGTGATCTATGCCATTCGTGATTTTAATCACTATCAAAATGAATTCGCAGTCGGTAAGGTTCAGGATTATTTTCGACTGCTGAGGGGAAGAGATATTATCCGTAATAGCTACGCCGATTATCAAAGCAGGACGAATGAGACGGCTCGATTGGTGGAACAATTAGATGCGGGTCGAGTTTCCAATGTGGACCTTGGAGAGATTCAGCAGGCTGAATTGACTTCCAAAAACAACTACATTAATGCCATTGCAAATTACGGTACCGACATAGACCGGTTCAAAATAGATTTGGGATTGCCCCTGGGAGCTGAACTCAAACTGGATGACAAAGCTCTCAATGAAATCACGGAAGTTGGTCTGCCCTTTGTAGAAATGGATGCGGAATATGCTTTTGATCTTGCTATTGAGTATTCCTGGCCACTGATGAACGAAATTGACCGTTTTGAGGATGCCAAACGAAAGGTTTACGTGGCTGCTAATCGACTCAAGCCGGGAATCGATTTCTTCACAAGCGCGTCCCTCAGCGATGAAGGTGAGTCCTTTGGAGGTTACGCGAGTTTCGACCCCGATAATGTCAGGACGACGATGGGTGTTGAGTTGGATATCCCTGTCAACCGTTTTAATGAGCGCAATCAATACCGTACCACACTGATCAATTTTGAGAGAGCTTTGCGAAACCTTGGCTTGGCTCTGGACAGTAAACGGAATTCCATCCGCCTGTTGCTCAGAAGCCTCAAGCAATTTGAGCAGAACTACCAGATCCAGACTATTTCCATGGAATTGGCCTCTAAACGCGTTACCGGAGCCAGCCTGACTTATCAAGCAGGTAGAGCAACGGTGGATCAAATCGTGCGTGCGCAGGATAATTTGGTAGCGGCTCGGAATGCATTGAGTACGACCATGGTGAATTATCTTGGTGCGCGTATGAATTTGTTTCTGGAAATCGGTATTTTGCGAGCTGATCGAGAAAAATTCTGGATCAGTGAAGAAGCGATCATTGTCGACCTCAGAACAGGTGAACGCAAGCAGTCTGCCGCTCCGCCCGAAGCAGGCTCAAAACAGTCTGAAACACTCATCACTCCTGATCAACTTTTCCAATAATTAACAGCTACCTCTTACCATGAATCAAAATGCTGAAAAAGGCAGTGCAAGGCCTTCAACAAAAACATATGCGCTCGCAGGTCTTGCTGGTATCGCCGCTTTGCTCCTATGGATGCTTTCAAGTGCAGGTGGTGTCAACGAGGGCAATACCTCAACCTTTGAAGTGATTCGAGGTGATTTTCTTGTTT
>CALCSP010000330.1 GCA_937893785.1 uncultured Verrucomicrobiales bacterium | reverse complement strand
TTGATTGCTATCGATGAATATATTTGTCCTGCACCGTGATCCCGAAAAGGCGGCAGGAATGCTTTGTGATTCTCACGTGGTGAAGATGGTGGTGGAAAGTGCGCAAATGATGGCATCCGTCCTGTGTCGTTATGGTGCGGGAGAGGAAGATATGCCAAAGACAGTCAAGGGAACACCCTACAAAAATTCCCACCCCAATCATCCCTGCACCCTTTGGGCGGGGGATTCAGGATTAAACTATCAGTGGTTGAGCCGGCATGCTCTTGCTTTATGTGCTGAGTATACACTGCGTTATGGAAAAACTCACGCATGTGAGGAACCAATCAGGAAGATGAGTTGCTCACCTTTCATTCCGCCGGAGAGCGGCAAAAGGACACCTTTTGTACAGGTAGTACCTGATGAATTTCGCCATCAGGATGTGGTAAAGGGATATCGCGCGTATTATAAAAGCAAGGAGTTTGCCAGGTGGGAGAGGGTCACAGCGCCTCCGGCATGGTGGTCTTAACGACCACCACGACCACCACCTCGTCCCCGAAAGTCGTAACCACCACGTCCGCGCTCAGGATTCTGCATGATCTGTGTTTGGGTGTCCTCGGGCAAACCGCTTTCTGGTAACCATGCCTTGGCGCCATCTGCGTCACTGCGCATCCATGATCGAGCAACCTGAGTCAGGGTTTCGGTTCGTGTTTCCTCATCTGCGATGGTTGCTGCCCATGTCGCCGCACTTTGCGGGTCTTCCCGGTCCAGCTCTCTGGCAAAAGAACTTACTGCAGAGTCACGAGCGTCGGAGGGATCCATGGTGGCAAGGAATTCACTGGCAGCTTTGGCGTCCTTCTGTGTCCATCTTTCCATAGCCTCAGAGTAGGCACGGTCTTGAGCGTTCTCAGGTAGGGAGGAAGCCCAGTCAATGGCCGATTTCGGATCCTCGCGGGCAAGTTCCTCCGCCACTTCACCTATGGCACGTCTGGCGTAATCCTCCTCAGCGTATTGCGCTACCCAGTCCTTGGCAGCCTCAACGTCGGTGCGGACATATGACTCAGCGACTTCATCAAAGGCTGCTGATTTCAGGTCACCGTCTGGCAGGTTGTTTGCCCAAGTTACCGCGGTTTCCATTCCCTGCTTGATTTGCTCATTGGCAATCTGGCTGATATAGCGCTGAGTGGGATCACCATAGGGAGATCTCCGTGTTTCGCCTTCCTCTCCTGCTTCCGCTGCTGCAGCGCGGGCCGCTTCCCTTGCCTCGGCAAGTTGAATTACGTAATCGGTGGCAGCGGCGGCATCGGTCTTGGCAAGCCCGCTCACAAGGCCATATGTATAAAATCCCTTGGCGCGTTCGTCCTCAACACCCGAAAGCCATTCCATAGCGGCATCAGTGTCCGTGGAGACCCATCCTGAAAGAACGGACATCACGTTGAATCCACCTCCGGGGCCGCCTGGACCACCGCGTCCGCGTCCTTCTTCTCCTTCTTCATTATTGGCAGTGGCCGCAGCAATGGCTGCAGCACCATCAATTTTGCCCCAGGCCTGGAAGAAAAGTGTCATCTGGCGCCCGCCATCACGCCCCCTCAGTTTGCCCTTCAGGGACTCAAACATTGAAGGAGCGTTATCCGCTGTCATGCTCATGAGCATTTGGGCAAAGAGAAAATTTTGTTCCAGTGGGTCGTTAGAATTAAGAAAATCCTCGATAAGCTGTGAGGCGGACTTGCCTGCTGCTGGGCTGATGTTTCCTGCCTGGTTTGGGCTCTGAGCCCTAGTAGTTGGTTTCACTGTTCCTTTACCGAGACCGGAAAGTGAATTGCCTCCTGTGTTATTAACCAGGGATTGTGGATCGTTGTTTGTGTTCCTGTCGCCAACAGAGTTGGATTGGATTTTCCAACCAGCAGCGAAGGATC
>CALCSP010000329.1 GCA_937893785.1 uncultured Verrucomicrobiales bacterium | reverse complement strand
GCCTGAGCAATGAAAATGCTCGTCGCCAATATTGTGATCTGTATAGCAATGCTTTGGTTGCGCATGACGATGCGCGCCCCTTTTCTCAATGCTGCTCGCAATGTCAAGGCGTCTCAAAATAAATTGCTACGTCGCATCCTTCGTGAAAATGCTCAAACTGAGTTTGGAAAGCAACACGAGTTTTCTGGGATTACATCCGTTGAATCATTTCGTGCTCAGGTCCCGGTAAGTAATTATAATGACTTGAGTCCTTATATTAAGCGTCAGCAGAAAGGGGCTTCATCTCTTACGATTGCCGCACCGGTTTTTTATGCCCGGACGAGTGGCACGACGGGACGTTACAAAGATATTCCAATGACTGCATCAGGGGTCGGGCAGATTAAGCACTTTAAGCGGCAACTCGTTTATTCGCTGTGGAGAAAGACGAATTTTTTCAAAGGGACCGTGTTGGGGTTTTTCAGTCCTGGAGTAGAGGGTCAGCTTTCCAATGGCATTCCTTACGGCTCAACATCCGGTGCAACTTATGAGTCGCTCTCACCGATTTTTGCACAAAAATTCGGAATTCCCAAAGAGGCCTACAGCCTGATTGATGTAGAAGCGAAGTACGAGGTGTATGCCTTGTCTGCCTTGGTTTATGATTCCACTACGGGTGTTTTTACAGTCAATCCGTCCTCATTGCTGAAGGTATGCCGGATCATTGAACAAAGAGCGGAAGAGTTACTCGCGGCCTTGGTTAAAGGTGATGAAAGCGGCATACTCAAGGGAACTGCTTCCGTTCTCCCTCAGTTGCGGAAACAAATGAGTCCAGATCGCAAAGTATCCCTTAATCTTGCTCTTAATGAAGAGGCGGTGATATCTCCGGACATTCTCTGGCCGTCACTTTCGACACTTGTTACCTGGACGGGGGGCAGTTGCGGAATCGCGTTGGAAAAGTTGAAGTGCTACCTGCCTTCCTGTGTGCAGGTTGTTGAAACCGGGTTTGCCTGTAGTGAATTTATCGGGACGGTCAACGTTGATGCGGAGCGGAATGTCTGTCTGCCGATGCTCACCGACAATTTCTATGAATTTGTCGAGAGAGATGATTGGGAGGCGAGCGATCCTAAATTTCTGACTCTTGATGAATTGCAGCTCGGAAGGGATTACTACATCTTTGCAACGACCTCGTCTGGTCTTTATCGTTACGACATCAATGACGTTGTGAGAGTCACTGAGGGCTTGGGTAATTGTCCTGGGCTGAAATTCGTACGCAAGGGTAAGGGTGTTACCAATATTACAGGTGAGAAGCTTAGTGAAGACCAAGTAATTGCAGCGGTTTCTTCAGGATTAAGGCATGAGGGGCAGGTTGCCGCCACCTACTTGGTTCTGGCGGATGAAAATGCCAGTGTTTACCGGATAATGATTGAACTTCCTGCTGGTATTTCCCTAAGTGCTCTGTCGGAAAAAATCGAAACTGAGTTGCGGCATAGTAACGGTGAATATGATGATAAAAGGGCTAGTGGGCGACTTCAACCCGTGGTGGTCAAGCGGTTTCTAGATGGCGCAGATCAGGCGATCAAGTCCAGGTTTCTCAAGGGAGGCGTGAGAGAATCCCAATATAAACCGCCTGTTTTGGGTTACTGGAATGATTGGGTTGAATGGATTGATGACTGGATTGATAGGGAGGAAACATGAACAGTGGGATCAGATGGGCGCGTTTTAGTAATCCTTTAAGGTTTAAGTTTAAGCACGCTTCCGCCAATCGCGCGGAATCTTCCAGTATCATCGTTGAGCTTGTTTCAGGATCATGCAGGGGCTACGGCGAAGCTTGCCCCAGGCCTTATGTGACGGGTGAGACTGAAGCCAGTGTAATTGCCTGTCTTGAACAAAACGGCAAGGATTGGCTTTATTCCATTAGTTCTATAGATGCATTAAGGGAAAGACTTCAGGCGGAGAAGGAGTTGGTTGACAGAAATCCGGCTGCTTATGCAGCACTTGAAATGGCATCACTAGATCTGCTGGGCCAAAAGCAGGGGTGTTCGGTGGAGAGTCTTCTGGGGTTGCCTTCTTTGGCTGAAAATATTAAATACTCAGCAGTTGTAGGCGACGGCAGCCCTTTAAAGACGCGCTTACAGTCACTCATTTACCGAGCCGTCGGTTTTACGGACTTCAAAGTAAAGATCGGTCGGGATATCAATCGCGATAAACTGCGTTTTCGTTCTTTGCCTTCGAACATACGGCTCAGGGTTGATGCCAACAACCTTTTCAGCATGGTTGAGGATTGTTCTAATCACCTTAAGGCGCTCGACCGTGATATCTGGGCTGTTGAGGAACCCTTTAAGGCAGGAGATGTTGACTCACAGTCTGAACTGGTTCAGGCGATGAAGGTGCGAGTCATCCTTGATGAAAGCCTGCTTCGCAAAGAGCAGCTTGCCCTGTACGAGGATTCCTCGTTTAAGTGGATTGCCAATATTCGTGTTTCAAAGAGTGGTGGTATTTTGCGATCGATCGATCTTGCCCGAGCGGCTCAGGCTCAGGGAATGGATGTGATTCTAGGAGCTCATGTGGGAGAGACCTCGATTTTATCAAGGGCGGCTCTGACTGTTGGGCAAGCTCTCGTAGACCCACCCCTTGCCCGGGAAGGCGCCTTTGGCAGAATCTTGGTGACTCGTGATATCTGCAATCCCAGTCTAAGGTTTGGAATAGGGGGAATGTGGAGTGCGGCGCGGTGGAAATTTTCCGAAAAGTCTGGATTAGGCTTATCTATCCAGCCTGAGGCAATATTTTGTGATAAATAAAACAAAACGGTGAGTGCCGGTGGTAAATTGACGAAAAAGGCCACCCCGACCATTGTGGAGATGCGCTCCCTGCAGGACTCGAACCTGCGACCTACGGATTAGAAATCCGTTGCTCTATCCAGCTGAGCTAAGGGAGCATTGGATGCGGCTTTATGTAAG
>CALCSP010000328.1 GCA_937893785.1 uncultured Verrucomicrobiales bacterium | reverse complement strand
TTGCTATAGCTTCTAATCCCGCATCTGTCAAGGAGGAGGGGGTGGCTTTGCTGTTGAAAACGTGGGAATGGTGATTTCACTTGCACGAAGTGAGGAACTGAAGATGTAGCTCAAATACGTGGGCTTTGTAATTTATTAGAAGAAATCGTCATGAAAAAATCAGGTTTAGAGTTCATTTTCCTTTTGGTGTGCGGCATGCGCATCATGACAACCGTGTGGCTTGCGTGTTTATGCCTCGGCTCTGCTGGTTGCTCCAAAAAGCTCAAGTCCGGGACGGCTGTGATACCTGATGGAAGCGAGGATACCTCGCGTTCTGTGCCTGGCAGATCGGATCAATGGCTAGGTCACTTAGGCAGTAATCGTAATGGCCATGCAGATCATCAATGGAAAAACGACTGGCTTGATCAGGAACCTGAACTCCTTTGGCGGAAGGAACTGGGCAAAGGTGCTGCCGGTATTGTGGTCGCCAATGGGCTCGTTGTTGGTGTTGGTAATAATGCCGGATCGGATACGGTCTATTGCTTGAGTGCTGATGACGGTTCAGAGCAATGGAAGCTTTCATACAAATGTCCTGAGGGTAAAAGAATGTTTGAAGGGGGGCCAGCGGCGACGCCAACCATAGATCCTGTAAATCGCCGAGTTTATGTTCTTAGTCATCAGGGTGAACTGCGGTGCATAGACATGCTTACAGGTCGTCTGATTTGGATTGTCGATTATCAAAAGGATTTGCAGGGGCGGTTGCCACAATACGGGTTTGCGGGTGCGCCACTTTTGTCCGGAGATGTTTTGATCGTTCAGCCAGGTGGGGATCAAGGTTCTGTTGTTGGGTTGGATCCCTTAACAGGTAGAAAACTCTGGGCTGGTGGTCGCGATAAATTAAGCTATTCGTCACCTGTTAGCTTCTCGCATGGGGGAAAGGAAATGATTGCCTCATTCAACGCCCATGGTCTTTCTGTTTTGGCTGTTCCCGGGGGAGATCTTGTTGCGCGTATTCCATGGAAGACGCAATATCAAATCAATGCTGCGACTCCATGCTATTATGCGGGACACTTATTTATCGCGTCCGGCTACGGTAAGGGGGCGGGATTGATTTCCCTTGAAGGCAACAATGCGCAGCTTGTTTATGAGACTCGCGATATTGTCTGCCAGTTTCAGTCCCCGGTGCGCTCAGGAGGCTTCATTTATGTGGTAAGCGGGGACAACAGCACAAAAGCAAGGCTTTGTTGCTTGCGCTTTGATAATGGCAGCGTGCAATGGAGTGAAGCGCTCGGAGGGAATCGCGGCAATGTGGTCATTGCAGGTGATAAGTTGGTGGTGCTGACGGAAAAGGGAGAGGCTCTACTTTGTGATGTGACTCCGAAAGGGTATGTCGACAGGGGGCGTTTTCAGGCTTTAGGAGGTCGGTGTTGGGCGTCGCCGGCA
>CALCSP010000327.1 GCA_937893785.1 uncultured Verrucomicrobiales bacterium | reverse complement strand
GAATCCGTTCGCTTATCAAAGCGGTCGCGGAAATATTTGCGATCACCTAAGACCCCGGGCATCGCAAATGCCATCAATGACCATACATCCAGTAAACGGTTCTCGATCGGTGTTCCGGTAAGGACAATGCGATTCTCTGACGAGAGTTTCCTTGCTGCCTTGGCTGCCTTAGAATCTGGATTCTTGATCTGTTGTCCCTCATCCAGGATCACAGCTAACCATTCAAGCTTGGTCAGTGCCTCTTCCCCCACCCTTAACTGCGCATAATTAAGGACCAGAAGATCAATGTCACTCTTCAACTTCTCGACATCGAGTTCATCCTTGGTCCGCAGAATCTGAATGCGTAACTCCGGAGCAAATTTTTGCACTTCACTTCCCCACACATCGAGCACCGACTTCGGGCAAACAACCAGAGACGGCAGAGGCGCCTTTTCACAACGCTCACGCAACCAAAGAATCCAGCAAAGACTCTGTACCGTCTTACCCAGTCCCATGTCATCGGCAAGAACACCGCCAAAGCTGTTGGTGGCCAGGTAAGCAAGAAAATGAAATCCTTCCACCTGATAAGGACGTAACTCAGCTTTGAGCTTTGAGGGAACAGCCGGCCTCACCCGGAGCTTCACCTCCTCAGCACGTTTGCAAATCCTCTCCCAGGCCTTGGGGTCAAATATCTCTTTAACCTCTGGATCATTGAGCTGCAAAGCATGCATCCTGTGGCTCTCACCGGACATGTCGAACGGATCAATACCAAGGCGCGTCACGGCCTCCTGCTGATCCTTCCCAAGATCAAACTCAACACGCATCCATCCACCGGACTTGGTGCGCACAAAGTCACCACGCGCAGCAACAAGGGCTCTCATTTCTTCCGTGGAAAGATCATGCCCCTCCACTTCAACCACCACTTTCAAGTCAAACCAGTCAATCTCCTCGCTAACCACTTCAAACCGCAAGGATGCCTTCACCGGATCACTTAGCAGGCTGGCAACCAATTCATCCGGCAACAGGTTAACCTCTGGCGGCAATGTGGCTGCCCATTTTGAAAATTTACCTGGAAAGGACTTGGCAACCCGCATCTTAAACGCCCCATGCCCCTCATCGAAGGAACTCGTAATATCAGCAACCAGTGGCTCAACCCGATGCAACATACCTCGATCATACCGAGAAATCCTGCCATCTGCCCGCGCCCCATCTTCAACGACTCTCCAGCCTTCCCTTTCTAAGATCTCATGACGACTTTCATCAGTATCAGAGGCTTCTACCTTGAGCAAAAGATGCTCACTCTCGGCACCACTCAACCCATGCACAATGGATGCATTCAGAGTCACTGACATCATGGAGTCATCAATCCTCTCCGCCAGCTCCGCAGCTATCTCACTACCACTACGCAACAAAAACTCCACCCCTGTAGCTGATTCAATGACTTCAGCCGGTATACTATAGGACGGCAAGACCTCAGTACCCTCACACCAAGCCGCCGGCCCTGGGAAAACGGTCTCATCGGATAGGTATAAATTCTTTGCTCCTCTAAGCAGGCGCAAAGAATGCGGAATCACTTCTCCGTCCAT
>CALCSP010000326.1 GCA_937893785.1 uncultured Verrucomicrobiales bacterium | reverse complement strand
CTGCCGGGGTTTCCTCAGCTGCTGCCGGGGTTTCCTCAGCTGCTGCCGGGGTTTCCTCAGCTGCTGCCGGGGTTTCCTCCATTTTTGCTGTATCCTCTACCTTCTCGGTCTCAGGTGCGTCTGACTTTTCTTCGCTGCTCATGAGTATCTATTAAAATTGGAGTCCACCTTCACGCGCAGCATCCGCCAACGCTTTCACTTTCTGACTGTAGAGAAAACCTCCACGGTCAAAAACCACCTTCTCAACACCTGCGGACTTCGCCCGGTCGGCAATCATTTTGCCAACTTTGGAAGCGCAATCAACATTCGCCCCGTTAGCCAAACCGCCCTTTTTATCCTTGGTGGATGCCGAGACTAAGGTCTTGCCATCAACATCATTAATAAGCTGTGCATATACATTCTTGTTAGAGAAGTGCACAGCAAGACGTGGACGCTCACTGGTCCCTGAAATTTTCTTGCGTATGCGGTAATGCACTCGGTGGCGATTCTTCTTTCGATTGATCTGTGCCATGGTCCTTAAGTAAAAAATTCTATAGTCTTTGTTTAATCGAATTACTGCACGCTCTTGCCGGCTTTACGCCTTACGTATTCGTCAGCATAGCGAACACCCTTCCCCTTGTAGGGCTCGGGAGGATAATAAGCCCTTACATCAGCAGCGAACTGACCTACGAGATGTTTATCAATGCCCTCAACCGTAATTTTTGTGTTCTCTTCAACAGTAACCTTGATACCCTCTGGAATAGGGTGCCTGACCGGATGAGAAAAACCCAAGGAAAGGTCCAGCTCATTGCCTTTCACCGCAGCCCTGAATCCAACTCCATGAATTTCAAGTTTGCGCTGGAAACCTGCACTCACTCCTTCAACCATGTTCGCGACAAGGCTACGACTGGTCCCGTGCAGGGCCTTCTGTGAGCGGGATTCATCACTTCTAGTCAAAAGAACAGACTCCTCCTCCTGATTGAGTGTGATCCCTTCAGGAAGAACCCATTCGAGCTTACCCTTTGGTCCCTCCACAGCTAATGAGCCTCCGTCATTAACCGCAACGGAAACCTTGTCGGGTAGAGGTATTACTTTATTTCCAACTCGTGACATAATTCCTTATAATTTGAAACCAACTTTACCAAACGGAAGCAACTAGCTCTCCGCCAATATTCTCCTTCTTTGCACGATGACCTGCCATCAGTCCCTTGGAGGTGGATACAATCGTCATTCCCAATCCGCCGAGCACCTTGGGAATATCCTCCACTCCCACATAACGCCGACGCCCTGGTTTGCTCTCCCTCTTCAGGTCGGTAAGGGCAGGTGTCCCATCGATATACTTAACTTTGACCTTAATCTGAGGAAACTTTCCACTCGTATCAACTTCATAGCTCCAGATAAAGCCCTCTTCTTTCAGGATCCTGGCCACTTCAGCCTTTATCTTGGAAAAAGGAGCCACAAACTCTTCTTTGTTTGCCCTGCAGGCATTTTTTAAACGAATGAGAAAATCTGAAATTGGATCACTTAGAACGGCCATTGCGCTTTTGGTTTAAAGTTTATTATTTATCTCAATATCCGGTAATTATGCAGCTGCCTTCTTTTCCCTGCCACGGAAAGGCATTCCCATAAGATGTAACAGTTCCCGGGCTTCATCATCCGTATTAGCGGTCGTAACCACACAAACATCAAACCCGAGTGCACGACGAACCTTGTCGAGTTCGATTTCTGGAAAAATCGTGTGGTCCACAATTCCAAGGGTATAATTGCCCCGTCCGTCGAATGCTTTTGCGGAAACACCACGGAAATCACGAATCCGTGGAATAGCTGTCGCAATCAGTCGGTGCAGAAAATCATACATTGTATGACCTCGCAGTGTAACCTTTGCTCCGATAGCCTCTCCTGCACGCAATTTGAAATTGGAAATACTATTCTTTGCCACGGTAACAACTCCGCGCTGACCTGTAATAAGCGCCATTTCCTCAAGGGCATCCTGCACGGCCTGCTTCCTCTCGGATTCAGATTTGCCAACACCGCAGTTGATGACGATTTTTTCAATGAGCGGAACCTCATGAATATTCTTGTATCCAAATTGCTCCTGTAGAGCAGGAACAACATTCTCTTTGTAGGTTTTAAGCAATGAAGGCGTCATGGAAACTTTAGGCCTGTTTTTCGATGAAATTCTTTATTGTCACCAGCTATGATTTGGCTTGGGACTTGGTAACCAATTTAACGTTTGAAATATGAATAGGACCTTCCCTCTCAATAATACCTCCATCCGGTTGGTCCTGTGTGCGCTTAGCATGCTTTTTAATCATTCGCACGCCTTCAACAATCACCTGATTCTTATCAGGGAACACCTGAAGAATTGTGCCTGTCTTCTTTTTTTCCACTCCGGAAATCACCTCAACGGTGTCCCCTTTTCTTACAT
>CALCSP010000325.1 GCA_937893785.1 uncultured Verrucomicrobiales bacterium | reverse complement strand
TGTTCAGGACAGCAGTGCCGAACAATTCCGGGTTACCCGTGTTGTTGAGTCATGAGTGATTCAGCAGCTAAGCTATCAATCATTGAGTTGCAGAACGATTACCGTTCTGGTAAGAGGACCCCATCGGAGGCTGTAAGTGATATTATTGAGGCAATTAAATTAAAGGACCAAGACGTCGGCGCTTATCTTTCATTTGATCCTGAAATGGCACTTGAGGAAGCTACCAATGCTGACATTAATCTTCCTTTGGGTGGCGTTCCTATTGCGATAAAGGACTTAATCAATGTGAAGGGACAGCCCTGCACTTGCGCCTCTCGCTTTCTTGACTCCGCCTACACCTCAACATATGACGCGACCGTCATTACGAAATTACGTCAAGCTGGCGCAATTCCACTCGGTCGAACAAATATGGATGAGTTTGCCATGGGCTCTTCGACAGAAAATTCAGGACTACGCTCAGCTTCAAATCCCTGGGATCTCGATCGGGTTCCGGGAGGAAGTAGCGGTGGTTCTGCTATTTGTGTGTCCAACGATACTGCCATAGCCGCGCTTGGATCGGACACAGGTGGCTCCATCCGTCAACCGGCTTCCTTTTGCGGATGCGTAGGACTCAAGCCCACATACGGGAGAGTGTCCCGATACGGACTAGTTGCTTTTGCTTCATCGCTGGATCAGATCGGCCCCATGACAAAGACTAGTGAAGATGCAGCACTGCTCTTGTCCGTCATTTCAGGTAGCGATTCTCGTGACTCAACAGCTTTAACTGACGAGGTGCCTGACTATGGCAGTAATCTTACCGGTGATATTGAGGGATTGCGCATTGGCCTTCCTAAAGAATATTTTAATGAAGGGATTGATGCTGAGGTCAGAGCATGCGTTGATGAAGCCATTTCCCACCTCGAGAATCTCGGTGCAAAAATCGTTGATGTATCATTGCCTCATACTGAATATGCAATCGCTACTTACTATATCATTGCGACAGCCGAAGCATCCGCAAACCTTGCTCGTTTCGATGGTGTCAGATATGGCAACAGAACCCCTGAACCGAAAGACATTCTCGAACATTACCGATTGAGCCGCGCTTCAGGATTTGGCGATGAAGTTAAGAGGCGTATTATCCTCGGCACATATGTTCTCAGTTCTGGTTACAATGATGCATATTATGTTCGCGCTCAAAAGGTCAGAACCCTTATACGGGAAGACTTTGCTGCGGCGTTTAAACTTGCTGATGTAATCATATCGCCTACGGCACCTACCCCAGCATTTAAATCAGGAGAAAAATCTTCTGATCCTCTACAGATGTATTTAGCTGACATCTTTACAATTGCAGCAAATCTGGCCGGGATTTGTGGAGCCAGTACCCCGTGCGGAAACGTTCAAGTTGAGAACGGAATAACGATGCCGGTTGGCCTCCAGGTTCTGGGACCCCACCTTTCGGAAGGGACAGTCTTAAGAGTTACGGACGCTTTTGAAAAAACGACAGACTGGCACCGCCTTCGCCCACCTAACCCATAAGGTAACTGTCTGGAGTCTCAAAAGCCCCCTTAATAAGGTTGATTCTAGCGCTTTTACTTTGATCAAGAATAACTTCTACCACATCAAAGCGGTAGTTAATATTATTCTGATTTTGGTCAATCATACGAAGCCACTGACGAGCGCCTCGCGAAATTAGAAAACGCTTATCCATATTAACCGCCTCGACAGGCCGACCAAACTTTTCATTGGTTCGCGTCTTTACTTCAACAAAAGTTAATACTTGTCCATCTCGAGCAATAATGTCAATTTCCCCGCCGTGTGGAGCCCGAAAATTCCGGTAAAGTATTTTCATGCCAGCCTTTTTAAGATGGCGCACAGCCAAGCGCTCGCCAAGGCATCCAATCTCCATTTTGGATAATACCTGACTGCTATCTTTAAGAGATCGGCCTAGCAGCTTGCGCAACAGGGGCAAACGATTGACGATGAATTTCACAAGGCCCATGAGTATTTAGTGCATCGAGGTGAAGACGTGTTCCATATCCCTTGTGTCGATCAAATTTATATTGTGGGTATGTTTTTGCATATTCAATCATGATCCTATCACGATGAACTTTTGCAAGAATACTGGCAGCGGCAATACTCATACTGAGACTATCTCCTTTGACAATGGCACAGCAGGGAAAAGGGAATCCCTTGATAGGCAAACCGTCGATCAGACTCATCGCAGGTTGAATTTCCAAAGATGTAGCCGCATAAGCCATCGCTTTATGAGTCGCCCGAAGAATGTTTATGGAATCAATTTCTCTAGGCTCAATTTTTGAGAGGCTCCAGATAACGCCCGAATCAGCTGCCGTCAGTGTTTCGAAAATTTTTTCTCTCCTTGAAGGGGTTAATTTTTTCGAATCATTTAACCCTTCGCATTTAAAGCCATCGGGAAGAATAACCGCTGCTGCAACCACTGGCCCTGCCA
>CALCSP010000324.1 GCA_937893785.1 uncultured Verrucomicrobiales bacterium | reverse complement strand
CCTGTTCGGTAGTGGAGAGAATTTCCACCTTGGCATTAATATCCAGAAAGTTACTTTCGATGAAACTGGGCGTTATTTTGTCCGTTCAATAATGTTCGGATCCCCCGCCCGTCTGGCAGGACTCAAGGCAGGCGATGAGATCCTATCGGTAAACAATATTGCCTTCGAAGATTCTCCACGGCGCACGCTGGCCGGTTACGAGGCTCATCGGCACATCCACACCATACAACTGGACCGAAACGAGAAAATACGCATCACCTACCGGAGAAAGCCAAATGCCAAGGCAAAGACATTGACCGTCAGCGCGGGTATACCACTGGATGCCGTAAGTTCCGTAAAACGCAGCATCCGCCTAATCGACCCTAGTAGTGAGTTTCCGATCGGCTACCTGCACCTGTGGAATGTGATGTCCGGCGAACTGCCCGAAATCCTCCAGAATGCCCTGCGCAACGAACTTAAGCGCGCCAAGGCTCTTGCTATTGACCTTCGTGGACGTGGCGGGCAAGTGAACGTGATCTCAAGAATTGCCCGGATACTTACCGGAGAGAAGCGCCCAATTGCACTGTTGATAGACAGGGAGGCACGCAGTGCAAAAGAAATGCTGGCCTATCGTCTACAGAAATACCGCCACATCACCTTGCTCGGAGAAACTACTGCCGGCGCCGTCCTGCCGGCACGATTCATCGATCTCTCGGGAGGAGCACAACTAATGCTACCTGTTAACCGTGGTGACGCGGTCATTCGCTCATTCACGTTCGGAAAACAACTTGAAGGGCAAGGTGCCGTTCCTGATATCAGGGTTACTAGTCCTCTGCCATACAGGGCTGGAAAGGATCCCATCCTAGATAAGGCATCCGCTTTCCTCAAAGAGCAGGCCAGCGGCCGTTTGTTGAAAATCTAGCGCCGGTCTCAACGGTGATACGGCTCACCACGCTTTAGGGTATAGATACGGTAAACTTGTTCTGCTGCGGCAACCAATGCCAGCTCATGCTGTAATGTCAGCCGGCCAAATGAAATGATACGGTCAGCTGCCTGCCGTATGGCATCACCATGCCCTTCGGCTCCGCCGATAATCAATGCAATGGACTTGATCGCGCCATCCATCTCAAGGTCGGTAACCACCTCAGCCAATCCCCGGGTAGTTAGGAGTTCACCGCGCTCATCAAATACCATCCGATAGCATCCTTCACTGGCAGCCAGCAGACGTATCTGCTCCTCTTCACGTGAGCCGTTCTTAACGCTTACGTGTTCCACGCTCACGTAACGACGCAACCTCTTGAGGTATTCCTCAACCCCACCTTTCGCATACTGCAGGGAAGGCTTGCCGACAGAAATAAACCGCCACTTCACGAGATACCCTTCCCTCCTTGATTTGTCATCACGCTAAAATCAATGAGCTATCATTTACCTGACCCCTTGTAAAAGAGAAGCTGGCTTTTTTCGGCAGTTGCCTTCACTTTAGCCCTTTATCCGAGGTGCCAAGCATTCCATCCACCAACTGATGTCCCATATAACGGTTTTTTCATTTTTTGCAGGCTTCATCCTCGTCTTTACGGGGCAGAGTCCTGCCAAAGAGTTCGCAAAGGCAGAATCTAAGGCGAAGGCACACGGTAAGTCCGCTGCCGCAAACAGCAACGCAGAGATTACCAAGACAGATCTGAGACAATACGTGAACCGGCTTGCCTCAAGGGAATACGAGGGACGCGGCACGGCAGATCGAGGCGGTCGCATGGCTACAGCTTTTCTGGCAGGTTTTTTTGAGAAACTCGGTCTCGCCCCCGCAGGCGATAAAGACTCCTATTACCAATATTTTCCCTTCTCTTCCGGCAAGGAACTTACCGGCGAAAATGTCTTGGAAATCCATTACCCAAAAGCGGCAGAAAAATTACACACCCAGAAACCAGGTGCGGATTACCAGCCGCTGAGTTTCAGCGCCAATGGGAAAATCAAAGCAACTCCCGCCGTTTTCTGCGGCTTTGGAATAAAGGCCGACGGGTATGATTCCTTCAAGGGGCTGGAAGTGAAGGATCGCTGGGTCATTGTCTTCCGTGGCTCCCCAATGGGGAATAAAAAACTCCAACGCTTTGGACCACTCGTGGACAAGGCAAGAAATGCAAAAAAGCTCGGCGCTCTAGGTATCATCTTTATCAAGGGTCCCAACCCCGCAGTTGGCCTTGAGGTAATCCCTCCCTCAAAGAATGTCGGGACAAGCAACGAAATCATGCCGGCAATCTGTATATCCGATAAGCTCGCCCCGGTGCTTCTTACCGGCACGGATGACGCCGATACCTTCAAGGAACTCTTCAACAAATATCACTCCTCAGAGCGCATAGTCGGGTTTCCCATTAACTGCCATGTAAGTGCTGAGATCGGCCTGCAGAAGGCCAGTGAAGAGGGGCGTAACGTGATCGCACACCTGCAGGTTGGAGAGAAACCTTCGACCGAGAAAATCATGATAGGCGCACACATCGATCACCTTGGATACGGAAAACGAGGCTCCTCGAGGGCTAACGGCGATCGTTCTGAGCAACTGCATCCGGGTGCCGATGACAACGCATCGGGAGTGGCTGCGATCATGGAAATCGCACAGTTCTTTGCCGAAAAGAAACGCAATGGGGAAATCACGCTGAAACGCGATCTGGTCTTTGCCGGCTGGTCCGGTGAGGAGATGGGACTCTTTGGGTCAAAGCATTACGTGGCAGAAGCTAAAAAAAGCGGGAGCCTCTACCCCAAAATCGCCGCCTACCTAAACATGGACATGGTGGGCAGACTTGGGAATAACCCGCTCATCGTAATGGCTACCGGATCCAGCAAGGACTGGAAGGATATCATTGATTCTTTGGGCAATGAGCTAAAAATCAAAATTAGCCCGAATCCAAATCTGCCGACGGACTCCACATCCTTTTACTCAGGTGGGGTCCCCGTGATTGCACTGTTTACCGGCCTGCATGATGAATACCACACGCCGGATGACACGGTTGAAAAAATTGACTTTGATGGCCTTAACAGGATCACTCACTATCTGGAGAATCTAACCTCCGCTGTTGCCAACCGGGATGCCCCGCCCACTTATCTGAAATCCGCCCGCCGGGAAGAGCAACAACGCACGAAACTGGTCATTGGCGTGCGCCTCGAAAACGTCTCTGGCAATGATGGAGTCAAAATACTTGAAACTTTACCGGGCTCTCCTGCCCAGAAAGCCGGGATCATAAAAGGCGACATCATTAGAGAAATTGATGGCAGAAAAACCAATAACATCAACGGGCTAAGGGAAGTCTTGAACCGACTCGAAGCCGGAAAAAAGTATCCTATCGGTATCAGTCGCAACAACAAGCAAACCGAGTTGGAAATTATACCGAAAAAGACTCAGTAAGTTCTGCGTATAAAGCAAAAAAAAGGCGGTCCCGAGAGACCGCCCGTAATTGATTCTAGCAACTGATCACCAGACTAGTCTTCCTTGAAGAAGCCTTCCAGTTTCGAGGTTGCAGTTTTGATCCTCTCTTGGAATGCCGCAAACTTCTTATTATTTTCCTCATTGCGCTGTGGCTTGGTCTCAATCCACTTCATGAGCGCATCCTTGGCATCCTTGCTTTCCTTGATTGCTGCCTTATAGGCATCCGCCTTGTCAGGATTGGCCTTAATAAAGGCCTCAACACCTGAGGCACTCATGCGAACCACTCCTTGGAACTCCTTGATAAAGGAAGCCGGCGTTTTGTCGCGTCCTGCGCCAAGTTGGCCAAGCTTGCTTTTCCCGTCACTATCTAGGACCACATAGGTGGGATAACCACGAACGCCAAATTGCTGCTTTAACTCATTGTTCTGGCTGACATATTTTTCAGGCACTATGCTCTTGTCCTTGGGAAAGTCGAGAGTCACTAGAATCACATTCTTGGCAGCATATTCTTTCCATTCATCCTGCGCAAAGACCCCCTTGTCCATCAGCTTGCACCAACCGCACCAGTCCGACCCGGTAAAGTTGAGCATCATTGGCAGCTTCTTCGTGGCAGCCAGTTCAACGGCTGCCTCGTAGTCCATGGTCCACTTGCCGGCCTCAGCACCCTCGAGTTGAACCTTGTCTTCTGCATTCGCACCGAAGGCAAGGATGCCGGAAATCACACCGGCGGAAATCACGTTTAAAAGTCTCATTGTTTTGTTTGTTTGTAATGGGTTGTATCTCAGCGGAAGATCTCCGCTAGATGATTTAATCTAGCTCGCTCCACAATCCACTCAAGGAGCAAATAACTTTGCAAACACCCTGCTTATACAAGCTTAGATCCAATATAGGCAGGTAACTGGTCAATCTTCACCCGTTCCTGATTCATCGAATCCCGGTCACGCACAGTCACCGTGTTTGCAAGCTCCGGACCATTCTCTCCAATGGTATCAAAATCGATTGTCGCGCAGAACGGGGTGCCAATCTCATCCTGACGTCGGTAACGACGCCCTACCGCAGCTGTCTCATCATAAAAGACATTCATCAATGGTGAGAGCAGCGCCTTAACCTCCTTGGCTTTAGCCACAAGCTCGGGCTTATTCTTCAGCAGCGGGAACACGCCGCACTTAACCGGTGCAATCTTCGGGTCAAAACGCATCACGGTGCGCGTCTCCTCCTTACCCTTCTCATTGGTGACCGTTTCTTCATCATACGCCTCACAAATTAATGCGAGGACAGTACGGTCACAACCCGCACTAGGCTCAACGACATGCGGAACAAACTTCTCCTTGGCCTGCTCATCAAAATACTCAATCGGCTTACCGCTGGCCTCCCCGTGCTTGCGCAAATCATAGTCCGTGCGATAGGCAACACCCTCCAATTCCTGAATACCGAATGGAAAGTCATATTCTATGTCGTAGGTCTTACTGGAGTAATGCGCACGCTCACCATCTGGAACGTCAAGAATGTGCAACTTCTCCCTGGGAATTCCAATCTCCTCATAAAAGGATAACCGCCGCTCCAGCCATTCATCTGTCAGGCGCAATCCATCCTCCCCCCGACAAAAGAACTCAATTTCCATCTGCTCAAACTCTCGCGAACGGAACGTAAAATTGCGGGGATTAATCTCGTTGCGAAACGCCTTGCCGATCTGCGCGATTCCGAACGGGAGCTTTTGACGTGAAGTTTCCAGCACATTCTTAAATTGCACGAAAATAGACTGAGCCGTCTCCGGTCTCAGGTAGGCAATTGACCCTTCACCACTGGACGCACCAACACTTGTCTGAAACATCAAGTTAAACTCACGTGGCTCGGTCAATAATGCCCCGTTAGAGGGGTTAAACCGGGTCGTAGCCTCGAGTTCCTCGCGTTTATGCTCTATTAGTTCAAGTTCCTTCGGGGAAACTTTTTTGTCCGGCAATCTTTCTCCATAAAACTGCCTTGCTGTCTTCTTCGCCGAGTCCGCATCTTTTCCGCTAGGCACCAACACTGCAAACTCGGTATCAACGGACCAACCACTATCAGCATGACTGGCACCAGCATACCAAACTGCTGTCCCTGACTGTTCGGGCACCTGATCCGCTCTGAGGCGCGCCCTTGAAAGCAGGCAATCACACATGGGATCCGAGAATCCCCCCACGTGCCCGGAAGCCTTAAGAACTTCCTGATGGGTCAGAATGGATCCGTCAAGACCAACAATATCATCTCTCTCGATCACGTTCTTCTGCCACCAGTAATCCTTCAGGTTACGCTTAACCTCTGCTCCAAGAGGACCATAATCCCAGCAACCGTTGAGCCCCCCGTACATCTCTGCAGACTGAAAGATAAAACCTCGCCGTTTACAGAGGCTGACAATCTTCTCCATCCTCTCATTGCGTTCTGAATCAGTAGCCATAAAAAAATACTATCACTGGTGAATACACTCTCACCTGTTTAATCCCGAGGGACAAACGGGGGTCGATATGGTCGGGGAATTGTCCGGAAAATCAAGCACCGCTCTCATGTTATCAGTAAATTGGGGCTGACTTGACTTCATGACTACCAGAAAGGAACGTGACGCACCTAGAAGATGGCTGACAAATCACGATATGACTGGAACGCCACTCCTTCCAGTGCCCAGTCATT
>CALCSP010000323.1 GCA_937893785.1 uncultured Verrucomicrobiales bacterium | reverse complement strand
GAATCCGCTGATTGCCGAGTCGCGATCAGGAGAGTCAGGCATATTGACTAGGTGCTGGCTGGCCGCGGTCGGGTCACGTTTCGCCCATTCACCAAAAGCCGATGAAAGCCCTTCGGATTTTCCCTTACCCGCTTCCAGTGTGTTCAACCAGTTGATGGCGGCAATAGGATCCCTCTCTGCCCACTCATCTCCGACTTCCTCAATTACTCGAGCGTTATGGGTTTGTCCGGCAAACCGTTCTGCCCATGATGCAGCCTCCTCAGGGTCATGGGCCACATAATCATGTGCGACACGGTCCAGTGCAGCGGCTCTCATTGATCCGTCAGGCAGGTTTTCGGCCCAGATGGATGCTTCAAGATGTCCCTCACTGCGCAGAACCCGTGATGCCACAATGCTCAGCATTCTGTCAGCATTCTTATCGCCCATGCTTTCAAGCTGATAGGCATAATCGGTAGCGGTTGCAGGATTACTATCTGCAATACCGGCGATCATTGATCCCTTGAATCTGTCACGTAAACCCGGATCCTGATCATTCACCCAGTTAAAGGCATCGTCTGGTTGGGCACTTGCCCAGCCAGACATCGTGACATCCATGTCTCTTTCCTTTGTTTCTTGAGCATGCAGGACGGCTTCTGCACCACTGATTGCTCCCCATGCATAATGAAAATCCCTGAATTCGGAACTGTCATGATGCAGGGACATGACCTGCTCACGGATCTGTTTGGCATTATCAGGTGTTAGTCCTTGAAGGAGCCGGCTAAAGGCCATTCGCCTGCGGATAGGGTTACTGTCCTTGGTCATCATTTGACCCAGTTGACTAATATCCCATTCGCTTAGGGGCTTGCTGGTGAAAGCAGGCAAGCCTGTTGTCCTCCCGAGTGCTGAACCGGCGGGTAGGTCTTTTCCTCTGTCTTCGGGTGAGAGGTGTGACTGTCTGGGGTTAAGTGAGGAAACTGCTGATGCTGACTTTTTGCCTTGGAAAGCTTTTGATGTTTGCGGTTTTGTCGCTTCAGCGGATCGATTCCGTGATGAGTTCATCGACCCAGCCATGAAGGCAACAAAAGCGACCAGCAACCAAGTGCCGTGCAGAAACAGGGAATTTCGCATAGAGCAAATTGTAATGATAAAATGTAACAAATAAAGGCTTTATAATATGTCCCTGGTTATGCGGATATTACTCTTTTGGTCAGCGTTTATTTGTTTTTACTGCGTAGAGCCACGAGGCTTTTTTCAGTACGGATATACATTGTTGAGGCATCAATGGCAGGTGTAACAAACACCGGTTCCTCGAGGTCGTAGCTGTGGATTAGGTTAAATTCCCGGCCGGTTTTGACGACCGACATCAATCCCAGACTGGAAATCAGGTAGAGGTGATCGTTTGCCAGCACTGGGGAAGCGCTGTATTGGCCTGAGCCGCCCAGACGTTCCCTGTAAAGTTGATTACCCTCCTTGGCATCAATTGCCGCGAGCAGTCCACCATTACGAACGAGGTAAATAAGGTTCTTATGGAAAAGCGGAGATGGTATTTCTGGAATGCTGCGGTTGAGTTCCCAGGTGACGTGACTTTCTTCTATATTGCCTTTGCCTCCGGGTTTGATAGCGACCAGCAGAGGTTTACCACGCCGGAATGCCATGTGGGCAATGTATTCCTCATTGGTCCAGTAACCGTTCCGGTCCCTATCTACCCAACCGAAAATGCCATCAAGCCGGTTGTTGCGTTGGTTTTTGTCCTTCGGTAATGGAATTCCAAATCCTGCATGTCCGGGGGGTAACTCCGGCCGGAGGGGATAGGTGAAGTCGCCGGTCATTTCTTTTCGCTCAAGTTTACCATCCTTGTTAGCATCAAATCCCATGATGGCTTGCCAGAAGGGTTCAGGGTCGATTTTTTTATCAGCCACTCCGCCGAGCTGAGCCGAAGAGATGTAAACGTGTCCATTGCCAGAGATAGGTATTGCGATTGTCTCACGGGAGAATCCCCCGACGAACCATTTCTCGGCACCGGTATCAGGGTTATAGGAACGAACGTGCCCACTACCCAGGACGACGAGTTCTTTATCTCCGCCGTGATCCCATATCATTGGGGTTGACCAGCCGCTACGGTGATGAGGTCTGCCTGCTTCCCATGCTACCTGTCCGGTTTTTTTGTCAAAGGCAACGATCTTAGACTGGCTTAGCCTGCTGCTCGGTAGGTTGTTGTCATTGTCGATAACCATAATGACATTGCTTTTGTAGGAGATAGGAGAGGTGGACATTCCATACAGGCTTCCTGGTGTTGGAATTTTTTTTGTCCATTTTTCCATGCCGTCATGATCATAGCAGATCATCCCGTAAGAGCCGAAATAGACATAGACGTGGTTAGCATCTACCAACGGTGTTGAGGTGGCTGGACTGCTGGTTTTGTGAACACGCTCTAGAGCCACTTCAGGCGCCTGACGACGCCACAATACTTTGCCTGACTTGCTTTCAAAAGCGAGAGTCACCAGACGATCATTCTCAACTGCTGTCAGGAAGATTTTTCCCTCCAAAATTACCGGGGATGAAAGTCCCGGGGGAATTGGTGTTTTCCATGCCTGAAGCGAAGATTCTGGTTTTAACGGTGGCTGACAGTCTTTTGCGACACCCGAGCCGTTGGGTCCCCTGAACTGGTTCCATGGCTGGAAACTGGAATCTGCATTTGCTTCCTGCCTACCGACAGTAAGCATAATGGTGACGAATAAAAAAATGAAAGCGGATTGCTTGAAACGCATTGCGGCCAAAGTGTGGCATAAGATGAAGTGGCTCGGCAACCGGGAATCGTTCCTTTTGATGTCTTTTACG
>CALCSP010000322.1 GCA_937893785.1 uncultured Verrucomicrobiales bacterium | reverse complement strand
GCACCTGCCGCACCTGCCGCACCTGCCGCACCTGCCGCACCTGCCGCAGGTGATGACCCATTCGCCCCCGAACCTGCTCCTGCTGCACCGGACGACGATGACCCGTTTGGACTTGGTAACTAAAACCTCTTTTGCCTAGATTCTCCCCTCAACATTTTTTACCCAGAACATCATGAAAATCCTACTAATCCTTACCGCAGCAGTACTTCTTGCCGCCACAGTGAAAAGTTGGCAAAATCGCGAAGCATATATCAAGGACCGCGAGACTCGTTTGAAAACAAACCAAGAGATTGACAGCCTGCTAAAGGAATTTGAAGAAGAACTGGATCCCAAACTGGTAAAGACCTTTGAGTTACAAATGAAAACTGAAGGCGAACTTGCCCAGCATTCAGCTGACTTGGAACAGGCCAATCTAGACATCACAAAGCTCAATTCAGAAATCGGCAGCCTCAACACTAGGATGAAACCAATCGATGAGGAAATTGCTGAAGCGGAACAAGCTGTAGAGACAATGAAAGCTCAGTTCCCGGGCGTCACACTGGGAAATGTTGCAGACACGCTCAAGCAATTTGAGAGTGACCTCGATGATGCCAAGCAGGAACTAGCAGCCAAGCTGGCTGAGATTGATATTGTCAGTAAGAAGGTTGCTGCAAACCAGACCCGTATCGAAAAAGCGAAGCAAGTGCAGGCAGATCGTCTGGCTACCATTGAACGCAATGCCCTTGTCGGTTCTATTACCGCGGTAAATGAAGGATGGGGTTTTGTGGTAGTCAACGTGGGCAAGGATCAGGGCGTGGAAAATGATTCAGAGCTGATTGTTAAAAGGGGCGAGCAGCGCATTGCAACGCTTAAAATCGTCTCTATCCAGCCAGGATTAACAGTGGCTGACATTAACCAGAAGGATATCAGCGGTAACGTGATACAAGGTGATGCCGTGATCTTCAAGAATCTGGGCGAATAGTTGCCATTATTCCCCGACCATTTCTTTCACGATCCCGCGCAGTAAAAGCAGCTTACACCCAAGAGAAAAATGACAACAAAGTTCGTGCGTATTTTCCTTTCGCTGGGGATGGTGAGCGTATTTGCCGGGCTATTCACAAGTTGTGAGTCGACACAAGTGGGAAACTGGGATGGGTCAGGGCTGGACAGCGGCCTGAGCAACCTTCCACAGGCACGCCACGAGGCTTGGGAAACCAATGCCCGTTTTGGCAACTTGCCACAATCACGTTAACCGCTGCTTCTTTGCACAGTGATTGCCCGACGTCTTCCGCGGGCATTATTTACAAGGTGACAGGGCGCAATAATTTTTGCCCCAGCCCTACTGGACAACGCCGATCCAGCTTAAGCCCTTGAATAGCTTACTTTTAACAGGTTGTTGATAGCCGGTTATACGAAACAGAGAAGTTTTCTGTGTCAGCACACCATTACGATGTGCTGAAGTTTACCATTGGATGCTAAAAGGAAAAGATTCGAGCCGTAGGCCCTAAACCGTCATGATTTCCTTTTCCTTGTTGCCTACATGCTCATCAATTTCTTTGACAAACTTGTCCGTCATTTCCTGCACCTCGACTTCTAGATCCCGCTGCTGATCCTCGGTAATCGAATTGTCCGCCTTCAGCGACTTTACCCCATCCATTCCCTGCTTTCGTGCAGCGCGCACACGCACTCGGCCCTCCTCGGCCATTTGACGGACAAGCTTAACCAGATCCTTACGGCGTTCCTCGGAAAGTTCAGGAATAGGTAGCCTGATCATTTTGCCGTCAACTGCCGGGTTGATCCCCAGCTTGGACTCCTTGATTCCCCGCTCAATGTCCTGGACGGTCGACGGGTCAAACGGAGATATCATTAGCATTCGGGGCTCAGGAGAAGAGATAACCGCCAGTTGCTTGAGTTTCATTGTCGACCCGTAAGATTGCACCTGGACATCGATGTTCTCTACCAAGGCAGGTGAAGCCTTGCCGGTTCGCACGCTGGAAAATTCATGTAAAGTGTATTCGACGGCCTTGCTCATGGCCTCCTGTGTTTCAGCATTCAGTGTTTCTTTATCCATTAATTTTGATCATCTAAGTTTTATTAATTGGTTTCCCCGGAGGTTACCAAAGTGCCTACCGGCTCACCGATCAGTGCCTTTCGGATATTATCCTCCTCTGTCATATCAAAGACAATAATGGGTGTATTGTTATCCATGCACAAGCTAAACGCGGTGGAATCAAATACCTTGAGGCGTTTTTCCAGACACTCCTGAAAAGACACCTTTTCGTAACGCTTCGCATCCTTGTTCTCCACAGGATCTGCATCATAAACACCATCTACCTTGGTTCCTTTCAGCACTAAATCAGCTCCCACCTCACTCGCACGTAACGCGGCCGTTGTATCAGTTGAAAAAAACGGGTTGCCTGTGCCTGCACCAAATATCACAACCCTACCCAGCTCTAGATGACGCATAGCCACCCTACGAATAAAAGGCTCGGCAACATTCTTCATCTCGATTGCCGTCTGAACCCGAGTCGGAACGCCCATATCCTCGAGCATACTCTGCAGAGCCAATGAATTCATTACTGTTGCCAGCATGCCCATGTAGTCTGCTGTCGCACGCTCCATGCCTCTGTTACTGGCACTGATACCACGCCAGAAATTGCCTCCACCGACAACAATACCTATCTCAACCCCTGCCTGATGGGCCAGCTTAACCTGCTCAGCCATCGTCTCGACGATTTCCGGTGAAATATTGTCATGACTGCCCGGTTCACGTAGCGCCTCACCGCTTAACTTAAGGACAACGCGTTTAAAATTCCTCCGGAGACTTGAATCGGACATGCTAATGTAGACAAATATTTTCCAAGGGAACAACAAACAGGACAGCTTGAAAAGCTATTTTCTTAGCTATCAAGTGCAAAAGAATCTCCAGGCTTTAATTTTCGCCCTGAAAGGAAATCCGCAACCAACATCCTGCGGCTACCAGCCAACTGAAGCTCCATTAGCTTAAGCGCCCCTTTCCCACAGCTCACAATGATACCATCCCTGTCGGCCTGAATGATATGACCTGGCTCAAACGCTTCCCCACTCACCACCTCAGCCGGAGGAAAAAGCTTAATCACGGCACCGTCTCCTAATACGGCAAAAGTCCCCGGCCATGGGTCATAAGCGTGGATCTGGCGGCAAATAATCTGCGCATCCAATCGCCAATCAACAGCGCCATGGGACCGCTTTAACTTACCCGTGTGACTGGCCGCAGTATGGTCTTGCGCGATTCTCGGAGCCTTGCCCTCAACAAGCATTTTTAAAGCATCCATTAAAGCAATTGGGCCAATTGCTGCGAGGCGATCATGCAGTGAGCCGCCAGTCTCGCCAGGGTTAAGCTCAACTTTATGAACGAGGAGCACATCACCCGTGTCCAGGCCCTCGTCCATATACATCACCGTCATGCCACTTTGAGTGTCACCGGCCAAAACAGTCCCCTGAATGGGTGATGCACCACGATATAAAGGCAGGATTGATGCGTGCAGATTCAAGCAGGCTACAGAAGGTATATTGAGGATCTCTT
>CALCSP010000321.1 GCA_937893785.1 uncultured Verrucomicrobiales bacterium | reverse complement strand
GCGCTGGCAGGCCAGGGGCTGGATCCCGTTTGAGACAGACGCATCCTAGGCCTTGAATATGCCGAGGCTGCTGCACGCACGCCGCAGTCTGTGCGGAAACCCGCAGTACCGTCGGGAAAATAAAATTCGGCATGTATTTCCCTTTCATAACAGCGGCCGCGGGTAATGACATTGTTGTAGTCTCCCAATCCTGTTGGTTGCCATTGATTGTTGGAATAGGTTCCACCGTCAATAGCCAATGCTCCGAATGGATCATATAGTGAACGGGGAAGGTCAGCGGTGAAAAGTAGGGAAGGGGAGTTTAACAACCTGGCATCCTGATTGATCAGATAACTGTTGGTTTTTGTGTTAGAAGGAATCAGTCCCGGCTTGAAACTGCGGGCACGGATACAATGTCCTCTTTTGCTGGAAATGGGGTTCAATGTGAGAGGTTGCGTATAAGTAATACCGTTGTTCTCAGTTGGAATGGTTCCGTCAGTTGTGTAGCGGATGGTGACATCCGGTGTTTTTGAGGTCAGTGTCACATTGATTGATGAGGGATAGAACCCCCCCTTAATGTCAAAGTCAGGGGCATCGGCCTTTGCAGAAAAAGTGTTACCTGAATTTTCCTTGCCTGGAGTGGGAGTTTCAAAAAACACATAATTTTCTCCTGAGGGATCAAGTCCGTAACTGTAGTAATCATGTTGTTTGGGATACTTGGCTGATCCTGGAATGCTTACCGGCACTCCATTTTCATCATACAGCCCAAGGAACTCACCTCCTCCATCAAGCTTAAAATTGGTATGCAGATAAAAGGCGTTTTCTATAGGAGTATTTGGATTGTCCGCAAGAACGATGAGGAAGCCTCCAGCTGGAATGAGAGTGTCTTCCGGAAATTTCCACATTCCGGGGTTGTCTGCGTCGTCACTCAGCGACCAGTTACTAATTTCGACTGCGCTTGAACCGGTGTTGTGTAATTCAATCCAGTCAGAAGCCTCGTTCTCAAACTGCGGATTTTCCAGAATCGCCGGTTCATGAATATCCGAACTGGGTTCTATGAGGCCGGGAAAGTAGCGAACTGTTGATCCCAAAGGCACCAGAACCGTATCCGGGGAATTGGACTCGTCGATTACGAGGGACATGTCCAATCGCAGGCTGCCAGCAGAATCCCGGTTGGTCACCTGAATTGCAAGTGTGTTGTTACCTGATACGAGAAAGTCTGAAGCACGCCCAAGGTTGAAACTTGAAGTCGATGTTCCGATGGTGCTTCCCCGATAGGCGATCTGGTCAAAATAAATGTGTGCCTTCTCAGCACCTGTGTTTGCCCGAGCAACTTCAATACCGTTTATCCATGCAATAAAGCCATCGTTGTAGTTAATCCTCAGGATTAAGGGGCTTGAGGAGGCCGCTTTTCCTGCGGGAACATTAAAGTCTTTGCGTATGTATAGAGAAGGAGAATTCCTGCGTAGGGTATTACCGAGATTGGTGTTAATCGTGCCCAGATCATAGCCAATTGGAGTCCTGCCTGTTTTCCAAAGGGAATCATTGAAATCATCATTTCTCCAGGGAGGATTGGAGCCCACATAGGGTTGGTTGTTGGTATCCCAACGTAACAGGCGATCACTGCTCTTGGTGACGATTTCATTAATAACGATGTCGGCTTGCATCTGATTTCCCGATAGAAGCCACGACAGAACGATAAAGACGAAAATATATTTCACGATTTTCTTGGTTGTTTTCTCTTTGTCCGGTATTGCCTAGTTGTCTTCGGCGAGGCGCTTGATTCGATATCCTCTTAAACGGCTTTGGTCAGTCGTGTTATCCGTGTAGCTGGTTTCTTGTGCAGAGGACTCTTCGACTAGTGAGTCGGGTAGGTTGGATTGCCAGTTTTGCATATCGTCAGAATATTCGACTTGATAGAGGAATCCGGGCTGGGCATTCCACCGGATCGTTACATTTCCGTTCGCGGAACGGTTGACGCTATTAATACTCAGGTTCTTTTCCGCTATGACGAGCTTTGATGTGTCAGCATAAACGGCCCAGTCATCAAAGAGCATCCAGTTATTGCCCCAGCTATTGCCTTGGTTACGTTGCCAGGTGATGGCGGTTCCGCCGAGGTCAATATCGACTCCATTTTTGGCAGTGAAGGGCTGATCGCGAAAGATTTGAAACCCGCCGAGGTCTACACTCCAGGTATTACCCACCAAGTCGATCTCGATGACGAGTATCTGTACTTCATTGCGGATGAATTCCTCTTCCGTATCATAAGTATTGATTCCATCATCCCGCCAAAGTCCAAAAGCTTCCTCAGTGTTATTATAGTTCAGGGATGCCAATGTTTGGCCACTGGAGTTAAAGAAGGTGATAAAAAAGTTGTTTCTGGCCGGATCACCACCAAATGGCGAGTCATTTTCGGAGTCATTTAATCCGACTGCCGCCACCAGGCGGATAATGGGTTCACCTGTTGTCAGGGGGTCATGAGGAATGGACCTTAGAACTATGGCTGAGGTCCTAGAATTTCCGGGTGAGTTGTAGCCTATAAAAGCGCTCTTTCCAAGTCCCGGAACGGCTTCCGAGTCGATGCCGTGAGAGCCTCTGTTTATGGGGCTTGCGTTCCAGTTGTCATAGCCGGCAAGGTTATCATCTCCTGCTTGAGCGTCTTCAAAGTCGGTGAAATAAATTTCCCGTTGTGCGGCATTGGTTTGACTCAGTGCCATTATGCCTAGCACGATGGCATAATGATAAAATTTGAAGTTTATCATGGAATGAAGGAGGGGGAATTGTGTGTGGGGATAAGACATTATTAATGTAACACAGATCAGTTGGATCTGCCAAAAGAAGAAAGGCGACCAGATTAGGTCGCCTTTCTGAAATTTTAGAATGTCTTCGGTCGAAGGGTTACCGGATCAAATTTGGTATATTAGGCCGTTCTGGTCTGTCACCTTGATCACCATTGTCTGGGCGTTCCGGGCGCTCTGGTCTGTCACCTTGATCACCATTGTCTGGGCGTTCCGGGCGTTCTGGATGGTGTTGACAATGATGCCGGCGGTGACGCAGGTGCTCAATAAATTCATCAACACTGATATTTCCATTATCATCCTGATCCAATCGATTAAAGATTCTCTGCAGGGCTTGTGGACGCCGGTCGGCAAGGCGTTCCAGTGCACCGATTCCGGCAAACTCATCAAGGTTCAGCGCGCCGTCTTCACCATTATCGACCTCTAGGAATCGTTCTCTGCGGTGTTCCTCAATTTTTGCGCGCAATGCCTCGCGAGCTTCCTCGCGCTCTTCAGTGGAAATTTCACCATCTCCATCTACGTCCCATTCCTCGCGTCGCTCGCGGGCACGGTCTCTGCGGTCCGCTCTTGCTGCTTGTCTTTCTTCTTCGTCTAGCAGACCATTGTCATCAAGGTCAAACTTGGCCAGAAATTCAGGAAGGTTGCCATTACCGAACACCTTGTCTCCGCCGGGAAGATCGGGGCGTTCCGGTTTGTTATCTTCATCACCATCTTCCGGTTGATCGGGGCGCATGGGAAAGTCCCATTCATCGCCATCCTCGGGCCACTCGGGAAGGTCCCAGTCCTCTTTATCCTCAGGCCATTCCGGAAAGTCTGGGCGTTCAGGTTTGCCAGGGCGCTCGGGCCTGTCCCATTCATCGCCATCCTCGGGCCACTCGGGAAG
>CALCSP010000320.1 GCA_937893785.1 uncultured Verrucomicrobiales bacterium | reverse complement strand
TTTTTGGAGAAAATAGGTTTTGGTAGCGTGTAAGCACGGTGCCTGCCGTCCTGAACCTCATAGAGATATCTGTATTCATTTCAGAGTTGAAGTTTTTTGAAGGATTTCCCTCAAAGGTTTTTTTGGTGGGCACGATTACTATACTAATGCAAGTATATTGCGTTTATAAAATGATATGGTTTCCGGAGCTTTGGAAGCTTTCAGAAAACCTTAAGGATTACGCGAAAGCTGGTTTCATGAATACCGATCTCGATTGTTGCACGAGCTGTGAATGTGCTATTGAGACAGCTGCTCCGGATACACCTGAGCCTGCCTCTTTCGAGAAGTAGTGTCGTTGTGAATCTTGACTGTTCTTTTCAACGTTAGATTATCATACAGTTTCTATTGGCATCTTTCGGAAATACCGTTTTGCTTATAGATGCGCCTTGCCAGAAGTGAGCGATGAATAGGCAAAAAATTGCTTTTTGGCACACCAGTGGGGAATCAAACTTTGGACAGAGTTATTATCGTAGGCGCGGGTCTCGCGGGACTCTCGTGTGCTGTTCGCCTTTTAGAGAGAGGTAAGCAAGTCCTTCTTGTTGAGGCAAGCGACCGGGTAGGGGGGAGACTGCGTACTGAAAAACATCAGGGCTTCCTGATGGATCGTGGGTTTCAAGTTTTTCTAAGTGCATATCCGGAGGCTGGTAAACTACTCGACCTTAAGGCTCTTAATCTGCAAAGTTTTCGCCCGGGTTCTCTGGTCTTCAAGGATGGGAAGTTTCATCGGTTAATGGATGTATTCCGTTGTCCACGGCATGCGATTTCGACGGCGTTACAGCCAATCGGAAGCTTTCGTGACAAGTTGCTTGTTGCAAAGTTGCGGATGGAAACCCTGCTTCGCAATGATTTTCCGGCGGCAAGGAAAGGACTCACAACCGAGGAGTTTCTTCAGGAGTATGGGTTTTCTCAGGATATGATCGACAGCTTTTTCCGCGCTTTTTATGGGGGAATTTTTCTTGAGCGTGATTTGCGGACATCCTGCAGAATGTTTGACTTTACGTTTCGCATGTTCGCCAAGGGAAATGCAACCTTGCCTGCAAATGGAATTGAGGAGATTCCCAAGCAGCTTGAGGGACGACTTCCCCCGGATGCGATCTTTTTCAATTCCCCGGTCAATTCCGTTCGTCACGATGGCATTACGCTGACGAACGGGGAATCCTTATCTGCCAAGCAAGTGGTTTTGGCAACGGATATCGAAACCACCAACAGCCTTCTTCCATTGCCCGGCGAAAAATCACGGAGCTGGAGATCAGTTGCTGGGATGTATTTCGCGGCCCCGATTTCACCGATTAACGAGCCAATTATTGCCCTGAATGGAGAAGGGTGTGGTCTGGTCAATAATGTTTGTGCGGTTTCCGATGTGAGTGCTGGATATGCTCCTCACAACAAAGCTCTGATGTCCGTATCAGTTCTTGGCATGCCCGAGGAAAAAAATCTGGAAGAAGAGGTTCGAGGCGAGTTGAGAATCTGGTTTGGTGAGCAGGTCAACGAGTGGCAACATCTGCGAACTGACAGGATTAGGCGGGCACTGCCCGAGCAATCACCGAAGGATGATCCAGGAGATTCCTGCGGTTATCAGGTTAGGGATGGCGTCATGATTTGTGGGGATCACTGCACAACGGCCTCAATTGAGGGAGCTATTGTGTCCGGGTTGAGATCCGCGGATGCCCTTTGCTCGTAACAAATGCAAACAATAACCTTGAATGAGGTATGCCTGTCTACCCGGTTTGATCGGTAACCTTAATTGGTTATCCATTTTCGACTCCTTGTCATATTGGGAAAATGACTTCTGCCATTCTTCAACTTCATGCATTTAGCACCATCTTCATGACCGGCGTTATCTGGTTTGTTCAGGTGGTGCATTACCCATTAAACGCAAAAGTTGGAGAGGGGCACTTCTCCGCATTCCACAAAACGCACACTTCCAGGACTGGGTGGATTGTGGCACCTCCCATGATAATAGAGCTTTTTTGCAGTGTTCTTTTGGTAATCTCACCTCCCAAGGAAATCTCAGCAGAGCATGCCCTGCTTGGTTTTGTCCTTGTTGTATTAATTTGGATAACAACGGTGGTCTTTTCCGTGCCCTGCCATCGGCGGCTTAGTAAAGGATTTGATGCCAATGTGCTTCGTAAGCTGACATGGACGAACTGGTTAAGGACGGCTCTCTGGAGCGCGCGCAGTTTTCTAGCTCTGTATTTTATAAACAGGTGCAATCTGCCCTAGGAAGTTTGCAAACCGATGTCTTCTCACACTCGATCTGTTAGTCTACTGGTTTTTCCGCATCAGCTATTTGCTGATCATCCCGGATTGAAGCTGCTTCCTCGTCGTGTATTTCTCGTTGAGGACAGTCTTTTCTTTGGTGATCCGGAGTATCCTTTTCGCTTTCACAAACAGAAACTCTGGTTGCACCGAGCCTCAATGAAGCGTTACCAGCAACGACTGGAAAAGTCCGGTTTTGAGGTGACTTACCTTGATTATCATCCGGGCAATTTAACACTGGACCGGTTGTTTGCTGATCACCTCGCCAATAGCGATGACCGGATTGTTACCACCGAGGTTCATGATTTTCTTCTTTCTCGACGGCTTAATCATTACTGCCGTAATGCCTCGCTCGAGCTTGAAAGCATTCCCACGCCGATGTTTCTCAATGATGATGTCATTAATGCTGAATACCGGAGAGGTAAAAAACGCTGGTTCATGGCTGATTTTTACAAGTTTCAGCGACGTCGCCTAGATATTTTAATGGAGGAGGACAAGCCCGTTGGAGGGGACTGGAGCTTCGATGCACAGAACAGGAAGAAGGTTCCCAAAGAGATGCTCGCCCAGATCCCAGAGCTTACTTTTCCTGATTCGGATGACATTGACCTTGATGCACGTGAATATGTCCTTGCCAATTTCTCCTCGAATCCTGGATCACTCGACCGACTTTTGTATCCAACTTCACATCGGGAAAGCGAGGCCTGGTTGAACCGTTTTATTGAAGTGCGCCTTGGCCTTTTTGGAGACTTTGAGGATGCCATTGTGGATGGGCAAAGCTGGCTTTGGCATGGAATCCTGACTCCAATGCTCAACATTGGTCTGCTCACACCAGCCGAGGTGGTAAGTAATGTTCTCAGGCATGATAGAGAGCACGCTATAGCGCTGAACTGTGTTGAGGGTTTTATTCGTCAGGTTATTGGGTGGCGAGAGTTCATGCGGGCTACATACGTTGACATTGGCGTCCAGATGCGTAATTCCAATTATTGGCGTCATGAAAGAAAAATTCCCCGTGCTTTCTACAATGGCACCACTGGTATTAAGCCTGTAGATGATGTTATTCGTCGGGTATTGGCAACTGGGTATTGTCACCATATCGAGAGGCTCATGGTAATCGGGGGCTTCATGTTCCTTTGCGAATTCAGTCCGGAAGAGATTTACCGATGGTTCATGGAGTTGTTTGTTGAT
>CALCSP010000319.1 GCA_937893785.1 uncultured Verrucomicrobiales bacterium | reverse complement strand
GCCCTGCTCGTTGCTGAAGTAGACCATGGGTAGCTTTGGGTGATAGGCCATGTGGCGCGGACCCGTTCCCTGTGGTGGTCCGGCATCACTGGGCTCAAGTGGGGTGACGGCGCCAGTTTTTCCATCATAGGCATATTGCAGGAGGGCGAGGTTTCCCTTCACGTAGGGGATGTAAAGGTTGCGGTTGTCCGGGGAGAGCAGCACGCAATGGGCTTCCCTTTTGCCCTCATCAACGGTGGTTACGGCTTTACCGGGTCTGCCATGCCCGTCCAGGGGATAAACGTTCAGTCGTCCGTTGCGGTAGCTGACACCAAGCAGGTGCCTGCTGTCACGATCTAGGCTGAGGAAGCAGGCGCCGTCATTAAAGGCGATGCGCTCATGTTTTTGGTAGGTGCCCTCCTCGGAAAGGGAGACCATGGCCCCGGGCACGCGTCCTGCTTCACCGTCGGTGGCACTCACATAGAGCAGGGGCCTAGTCGGGTGCGCGGTGATGACCCGGCCGGCAAAGCCAAGATCAATCTTCTGCTCGACTGTCATTTGTACGGGATCACCGGATTCATCGCTCTTGACCAGGATGATCCAGAGGGTATTTGACTTGCTGGCCGGGGCGTAGACCCGGAAGTCCTTGCCGGAAGAGTGCAGCAGGAGTCCAGCGAAAAGGAAGAGGGAGGCGAGGCAATATTTCATGAAAGTAATATAATGCGCGTTTGGTGGGCTCTTTCCATGGCTTTTAGCGGATTAATTCGGTTCTGATGGAGTCTGATATGAAATTTGGATGCAGGTGAGTTTAAATTCGCGTGGCGCCCTTTTTTTCAATAAATGTCCCCTTAAATAAAGGCGAGAGGAGTGGAATTATCTTTTTTTGACTTTTTATCTAAGGAGGCTCCCCCAAATACCGTTAAAGGAGTTAAATATACCGAATGTCAGAAAACGGAAACACTGAGCAGCGTGAAATACTGGTTCGCCGTGCCCTCGAGGAGTTCGAGGCAAGGCTCATCGGCTACGCGGCGAGTATCCTGAGGGATCAGGATCGTGCACGCGACGTGACGCAGGATACTTTCATCAAGCTTTACTCGCAAGATCCCGACAAGGTGAGCGAGGCATTGAAGGCCTGGCTTTTCACTGTCTGTCGAAATCGTTGTCTGGACATCCTCAGAAAGGAAAAACGCATGGAAACAATCGAGCAGGAGCAGGTCGTGCAGATCCACGATAAAACAGAGGACCCGTCGCGACAGGCTGAGCGTAGTGATGAGCAAAGTGAGGTAATGCGTTTCCTTGAACGCCTGCCGGAAAACCAGAAGGAGGTTCTCAGGCTCAAGTTTCAGGGTGACATGAGCTACAAGGAGATCAGTGAGGTAACCAGTCTGAGTGTCAGCAATGTGGGATTTTTGATCCATGCCGGCCTGAAGCGGATGCGCGGAATGCTCTCCCACCAGACCGCATGATGCAGTCGGCCAATCAAATATTTAAAAGAGATTTTTAAGCAAATTTACCAGAAAGGAAAAATATGACTATCAAACCTGATGACCAGCGCCTGACCGCTTACGCGCTCGGTGAGCTTGAAGCGGAGGAGAGCGCACAGATTGAAGCTCTGCTCAAGGAAAACCCCTCAATGGTTGATGAGGTTGCAGCTATTCGTGAGACAGCTTCGCTTTTGGAGAATGAACTGACCGCGGACTCAACACTGCAACTCTCAGATGAGCAACGCTCGAGGGTAATTGCCGGAGGTGATGAGCCTGGAGAGAAGATTGTCCATCCGGGCCCTGACGCCTTCAGTCGGACCAGTCGGTGGCTTGGTATCACCGCTGCTGCTGCCTGTGTCATGGCAGTGAGTGCAATCGGAATTAAACAGTTCCTGTTTGAGGAGAAACAAGCGGTAATGGAAAATACTGCCCAAGACCGTATGGTCGCCAGCAACTATGCTGAAGACAAGCGAGCCATGCTGCCTCCGATTAACGAGGCTGTCGAACTTGGTCATGACAGCCTTAGCGATAAGGAAGAAGAAGCGAGTAAGAATGATCCTTTTGCTGCAGCTGATGAGATGAGAGGCTTAACGCTGCGGGCCAAAGAAGAGCGTGACGCTAACTTGGCACCCTTCGCAGCTCCTGTTGAAAAGAAGGTATTCCAGCAGCAGGTTGCTCAGTCGAAGCCTGGTCCGGCGAGTGTTCCAAGTGCCATTATGTCAGCGAAAGCGGCTGCCGAAATAGGCCTAAAAGTTGCAGACGAAGCCAGTATTGGTTCAGCACAAGGGCAGGCTTTTCTTCAAGGTAGGGTTCAAAGAAATGCGAGTCTGAATCGTAAGCGTACAAAAGGGGCGTTGTCGAAGAGTGCCACTCGCTCATTGAAGCCACTGGATCAAATAGAGCGAATAGGCGCAGGAGGTGATGATAGTTTTCTAGAAGAGAAAGAGGGGATTAAGAATTTGCATTTCAAGCAACGTGCGGATGCCAAGGGTGAACGATTTGGTCAGCTTTACGATACACCTTTTTTCGATGCTTTTGAGCGGCCTCTGTCCACCTTTGCTGTCGACGTGGATACTGCCAGCTATGCCAATATGCGGCGCTATATTGGCCGTCATGGGCAGTTGCCCCCAACTGATGCGATACGTGTCGAGGAGTTAATAAACTATTTTGATTATGATTACCCGCAACCAGAGGAAAAGAGTCATCCTTTCTCGGTGAATCTTGAGGTGGCCGCTTGTCCTTGGGAGAAAGGTCACAGGCTTGTTCGTGTTGGGCTTAAGGCCCGGGAGATGAACCCCGAAAAGCGGCCGGCTTCCAATCTGATTTTCCTCATCGATGCGTCAGGGTCCATGAACAGTTCCCTCAAGCTGCCATTACTCAAGAGTTCCCTAGCCGCATTGACACGCAACTTGACTGAGGATGACCGGATCGGAATCGTGATTTACGCTGGGAATGCCGGTGTTGCCCTGGATCCTGTCCACGGAGATCTTAAGGAGAAGATTATCGATGTGATAGACGGTATTGGTACCGGTGGCGGCACGAATGGTGCCGGAGGAATCCGTGTTGCCTATGATTTAGCTGCCAAAAACTACATCAAGGGGGGCACCAACCGCGTGATTTTGGCCACGGACGGTGATTTCAACGTTGGAATTACCAATAACGGGGAACTGGCCAAGTTTGTGAAGGATCGCTCTGAGCAGGATGGTATTTTTCTCACGGCACTTGGCTTTGGTGAGGGAAACATCAATGATGAGCGCCTAGAGCAGATCGCCAACAAGGGCAATGGTGAGTATTACTACATTGACTCAGAGAAGGAAGGGCGTCGTGTCCTCGTTGATAAGCTCAGTTCGACGTTGGTCAATGTTGCCAAGGACGTCAAGATTCAGGTCGATTTCAACCCGGCCAAAGTGGAGAGCTACCGGCTCATTGGATACGCCAACCGGCGTATGAAGGCTCAAGACTTTCGTAATGACAAGAAGGACGCTGGTGAGATTGGTGCTGGTCACACGGTGACCGCCCTTTACCAGATAGTGCCTGTTGGAGCCAAAGGCAGGGAGCAGGCTGTGGCTGCCGCAAAGCCGGAATCCAGATATCTCAAGAAACCTGGTGAAGAGGTTCGTGAGGCTGCTTTGGTGGACAGTGATGAGCTTCTTACCGTCGCCCTGCGCTATAAGGCACCGGAAGCTGGCCTTGAGGATAAGGCGACCGAGTTTTCTGTCGGCCTGCGTGACTCCATGAAGGGCTGGGAGGATTCGAGTCAGGATTTTCGGTTTGCCGCCTCGGTTGCCGGATTCGGTATGCAGCTGCGTGACTCGGAATATCGTGGGATGCTGGACTATGATTTGCTTCTTGAGCTTGCAGGGGAGGGTGTAGGAGAGGATCGCAATGGCTTACGCAAGGAGTTCATCGAGTTGGTAAGAAAGGCAGGCAAGATTACCAAGTAAGAGAGGAAGAGTGCAGCACGGGTGAGTTGGAGTTGGCTCACCCTGCTGCGCTAATTTTCTCTTATAAATAAACTCGATGCCGTGATGCTGTT
>CALCSP010000318.1 GCA_937893785.1 uncultured Verrucomicrobiales bacterium | reverse complement strand
GAGATGCTGCGGGACCAGGCCCTGATGCTTTCCGGTTTGCTGGTCGAGAAACTGGGCGGGCCAAGCTGGTGGGTCTATCAGCCCGCAGGGCTTTGGGAAGAGGTCGAGAAACGCGGAAGTTTCGTTCAGGATCGTGGGGAAAAACTCTACCGGCGCAGCCTTTATTCCCGGATTCGTCGCACTGTGGCCCCGCCAAGCATGCGGCTCTTTGACCAGCCAAGTAGGGAATTCTGCACGGTGAAAAGAACGCAGACCAATACTCCCCTGCAGGCCCTGGCGTTAATGAATGAAGTCACCTATGTGGAAGCTTCAAAAAAATTTGCCGAGCGAATGATCCTGGAGGGCAAAACCGTGGAACAGGCGGTTAACTGGGGCTTTAGGAGCGCCACATCCCGGTTCCCTGAAGCCAAAGAACTTGAAATACTTTTGAGTGGTTACCGGAAGCGCCTGGCATTTTACCTTCAAAACCCCCAAGCCGCAGAGGCACTGCTCAGCCAGGGGGAATCCCTTGTAGCTGATCACCTCTCCAAAGGCCAACTGGCTGCATTGACGACGGTGGCCAGTGTCATTCTGAATCTTGATGAAGTAATTAACAAATGAAGCAGGCTATTGAACGGAAAAGTCAGGAAAATAAAGCAAATCATTTGCCGGGTGATGATCCAGAAAGCGTCAAAAAGGTGAGGCGAGCCATTTCCCGATCACGGCTTCGTGACCCTCTCCGGGGTGCCCCATACCTGATAAGACAGCTTGTTGGCTCATTCATCACCATCATTGTCATGATGACTTTCTGTTACTTCGGCAGCCTGATTCTGGGGGAAGCAGGAGCCGCTTTGGGATTTGTCATAGGACTATTTCTTGGCTTGTGGCTTCCTCCCCATATCCATGAAGGGGATGAGAAGCATGAACGAATGGAACCACCTGATGACAGCCAATAACACGTTAAAAAGACGGGCGTTCCTTGGCAATACGGCAGGCATTTTTGGTCCCACAGCCCTCGGTTCCCTGCTCTCTGGGGATGCCCAGGGGCAGTCTTCCCTGAAGCAAGCAATGCCGCCGGGAAAGGCGAGGCGTGTCATTTCACTCTTCCAGTCAGGTGGGCCTTCACAAATGGACCTCTTCGACCCAAAACCGCAAATCGAGAAAGAACGAGGCAAGGAACTTCCGGAATCAATACGTGGTAAGCAGAGGATCACCACGATGACCTCAAAGCAGAAATCCCTGCCGGTAACCCCTGCCATGTTCAAGTTTGCAAGGCATGGCAAAAGCGGAATGGAGCTCAGTGAGCTGCTGCCAAGGCTCGGGCATGTGGCTGATGACATCTGTCTGGTGCGCTCCATGCATACCGAGGCAATCAATCATGACCCGGCCATTACCTTTTTCCAGACCGGGTTCCAGCTTGCGGGGCGACCCAGTATAGGATCATGGGTTTCCTATGGGCTAGGCGCCCTGAACAAAAACCTCCCAGCCTATGTGGTAATGACCTCAAGGGCCACTGCAGGTGGGGCACAACCACTGTATAGCCGCCTCTGGAGCTCGGGTTTCTTGCCCACGGAGCACTCCGGGGTCAAGCTGCGCAACACCAAGGAGCCGGTTTACTTCCTGGAGAATCCCCCCGGTATAGACCACGCAACAAGAAGGAACATGCTGGATAATGTAGCAGCACTAAACCGCCAGCAATACGCTCAAATCGGTGACCCTGAGATCCAGTCACGAATCGCGCAGTATGAAATGGCATTCCGCATGCAGACCAGTGTGCCGGAATTGGCAGATATCTCCAACGAGCCCGATCATGTTCTCAAACTCTATGGCCCGGATGTCAAGAAGCCCGGTAGCTATGCACGCAACTGCCTGCTGGCCCGGCGTCTGGCGGAACGTGATGTCCGCTTCATCCAGTTATTCCACATGGGCTGGGATCAGCATTCCAAGCTTGCTGAGGCTCTTCCGCGACAATGCCGTGACACCGACCATGGCACCGCCGGGCTCATTGAGGACCTCAAACAGCGAGGTATGCTCGATGATACCCTTATTGTATGGGGAGGCGAATTCGGCCGTACCATCTATGCTCAGGACCCCGGAAAAAACGCTGGGCGCGACCATCACCCACGCTGTTTTTCGACTTGGCTGGCGGGTGCTGGCCTGCAGAAAGGACTCGTGCACGGGGAAACAGACGACTACTGCTACAACATCACCCGTAACCCTGTGCATGTACATGACCTAAACGCAACAATCCTCCACTTGATGGGCATTGACCACGAACAGTTGACTTTCAAACATCAGGGGCGCAATTACCGACTCACCGATGTCCACGGCAGGGTGGTTGATCAAATCCTTGCCTAATCGGGTCTCACACTGTCAGGGCTAGCTCCTACTCCTCACCAATGCAGTAGAGTTTTTCCTGCCGCACTCCTCCGCCCATCTCGGCAACACGGGCATAAATACGGCCTCCACAGATAACCGGCGTGGCAAACACCTGATCACCCAGTTTGTTTTTCGCCAGAACTTTGAAACTCTTTGGGTCCGCCTTGAAAACCGAGAAATTACCCTGTTCATCGACAGCATAAATACGATCACCAACCATTACCGGCGACGCACTTGTCGTGCGGTTGAGCCGCTCTTTCCACATCTGCTGGCCAGTATCAGACTGCCAGCACATAGCGTTGCCATTGTCCATGACGGCAAAAAGATAACCATCCCTGACCAGCATGGAGGGTACGTAGACGCGACTAATATTCTCCCAAACCACTTCCCCTGAGCCGTCTGCCTTCATGGCACAGACATGATTGCGCGGATAGCCGCCACTGGTGAAAACATGCACTCCATCAGTGACGATTGAGCTGACACACTCAGTGGTGGCACCTTTGACCTGCCACCGCTTTTTGCCATTGGCAGGATCATAACTGGAAACCAGGTTGCACCCCTGGAAAATCAGCTGATCAAGGTCATTAATACGGCAAATAACCGGCGAGGCATAGTTGGGATACTTCGGGCGATCAATCCTCCAGACGACACTGCCATCAGTCCTTTTCAGGCCGCAGACGGCTCCTCCCCCCTTGTTGTCCGCTGACACGATAAGCAGTGATTGATAGATGGCAGGTGAGGTGGCAAATCCCTGATGAAGGATATAGTCAGTAATCTTGGTTTGCCAGAGTTGCTTGCCTTTGAGATCAAAGGCAGTGGTATAAACTGCACCGGCATGCAGGAAGCTAATAAAGACACTCCTACCGTCACAGGCCGGCGTCGAAGAGGCATTACTTGCCTTCTTGTTGGACTTCTTTGGAAAGCCGTCACGATGCACAACCCTCTCCCAGATGACCTTGCCAGTATCGCGGTCGATGCAGATCAATGACTGCGTTCTGGACTTCTCATCCGCTGTCGCCAGAAAAATATTTTGCCCATGAATGGTTGGCGAACCATGACCACGCCCGGGTATTGGAACCGACCACCGAACTTTTTCCGTAGCGCTGAACTTTAAAGGCGGCATTTTGGCGGAATCCGCAATGCCATCATGCCGTATGCCGCGCCACTGCGGCCAGTCTTCGGCCTTTGCTGAGCCGGCATCAAAAGTAGTCCAAGCGGCTACCAGAAAGAACAATTTTTTGAGGCGCATCCTTATAAACATCTTTTTTAATCTAAATAGAATGATCCACCTGCTTCAACCCGCAACTTTTCCGGCAATCCATTGCTTGAACTGCTCAAGGGCTCGCCCACGATGGCTCATCTTATTTTTCACTTCGGAAGAAAGCTCACCAAATGTCTCACAATACCCATCCGGCATGAAGATCGAGTCATAGCCAAATCCCTGTTCTCCTTTCTCAGTTTCGGCGATGACCCCCTCAACGCTGCCATCGAAAACCGAAATCTTCTCTGCACCTCTGGCCAATACCATCACACAGCGAAAGCGAGCAGTTAAGGATTGCTCTACGGGATCGATTTTCTGAATTGCCTCCAGCAGCTTTGCCCGGTTCTCCGCATCACTAGCCCCCGAACCTGCATAGCGGGCGGAATAAACCCCTGGTTTTCCGCCAAGAGCATCCACCTCCAACCCGGAATCATCAGAAAGGACCCAGACCCTATCTCCAAGAAACCTGCTGACTGTCAGGGCCTTAATCGAGGCATTCTCTTCAAAAGTTTTCCCCGTTTCCTCAATTTCCCCTATTTCCGGATACATCGACAAATCCTCAACCAAACTCACCAAATCACCCAGAATACGGCGAATCTCGGCAGTCTTGTGAGCATTGCCGGTGGCAACAACCAACCGCGTGAGGCTTGTCATAAAAATTAAATGGTTATCTTGTAATTTAGGCCTAAATAAAACAGCACTGCTAACCCAATGTCTGAACGCCGCAAACAATATCCCTTCGATGAGATTGAAGCCAAATGGCAGAATCTCTGGGACCAAGAGAAAACCTTCCGGGCCTCCAATCCAGGCGACCCGGACTTTGATCCTAAAAAGCCTAAATATTATGCACTAGACATGTTTCCCTATCCCAGTGGCCAAGGGTTACATGTCGGACACCCCGAGGGATATACGGCCACCGATATTATATGCCGTTTCAAGCGTAAACAGGGTTTCAATGTTCTGCATCCAATGGGCTGGGATGCATTCGGCCTTCCCGCTGAACAATATGCAATTGAGCATGGTGTACATCCCCGTGAAACCACTGAAAAAAACATCGCGCACTTCAAAGGTCAATTAAAACGCATTGGGTTCTCCTATGACTGGGAACGCGAGATAAACACTACCGACCCTTCCTATTACCGCTGGACACAATGGATCTTCCTCAAGCTCTATAACAGTTATTTTGATACGCAAAGCAAAGCTGCCAGGCCAATAGAAGAACTGATCGAGAAACGAAAAAAAGATTTCCCTGATGAGAGCAATACAGAATTGAACGACCATATCAATTCACGCCGCCTTGCATATATCGACGAAGTGGCAGTTAACTGGTGCCCAGCTCTAGGCACTGTTCTGGCTAATGAGGAAGTAGTACAAGGAAGATCCGAGCGTGGGGATCACCCGGTAGAGCGCAAGCCAATGCGCCAGTGGATGCTGCGCATCACAGCATATGGCGACCGACTGATTGAAGAGCTTGAAGATCTAGAGTGGCCTTCAGGAATCAAAAAGCTGCAACAAAACTGGATTGGTCGCAGCGAGGGAGCTGACGTGCATTTTAGAATTGAAGGGGACACCGTAGGAAATAATTCCAGCGCAATCACGGTTTTCACCACGCGCCCGGACACTCTCTTTGGCGCCACCTACATTGTATTGGCTCCGGAAAACAGCCTGGTCGATCAAATAACAACCAGCGAACAGCTTGAGGAGGTTAATGCTTATCGCAAAACTGCAGCCAGCAAATCAGAGCGTGAACGCACTGAGACCAACAAGGAAAAAAGCGGGGTGTTCACCGGAGGATATGCTATCAATCCGGTCAATGGAGAAAGAGTCCCGATCTGGATTGCCGATTACGTCCTGACCTCCTACGGAACCGGAGCCATCATGGCGGTACCCGCCCACGATGAAAGAGATCACGAGTTTGCAAGCAAGTTCGGCCTTGAGATTCGGCAGGTAGTGGATCCCGGAAATGAAGGGAACGATGAAGCCTGCTTTACCGGCGACGGCACTGCCATCAACTCATCACCCCTCATCGACGGTCTCAGCACCTCGGAAGCAAAAGAGGTAATGATGGGCACTAAAAAGGAACCGGGCTGGCTGGAAAAAAACGGAGCTGGAGTTCCGAGAGTCAATTTCAAATTGCGTGACTGGCTCTTCAGCCGACAGCGTTACTGGGGAGAACCCTTCCCCATTGCTTGGGATAAAGACGGAAACCACTACCCTATCAGTGAGGATCAATTACCCGTTGAGGCACCCGCAATGGAGGATTTCAAACCAACAGGCACCGCTGATCCTCCACTTTCAAAGGCAAGTGACTGGGTAAACCTGAAAGACCAATCAACCCGGGAAACAAACACCATGCCTCAATGGGCAGGTTCCTGCTGGTATTACCTCCGCTATTGTGACCCAGATAACACCGACGCATTTATCTCAAGTGAAGCGGATGACTACTGGATGAATGTTGACCTGTATGTCGGTGGCACTGAACACGCGGTCCTCCACCTTCTTTATGCAAGATTTTGGCACAAGGTCCTGTATGACCTTGGTTACCTGAAGACCCGGGAACCATTCCATAAGCTAGTTAATCAGGGAATGATTCTCGGCGAAGACGGGCAAAAAATGTCGAAAAGCCGAGGTAATGTAGTCAATCCTGACGAGGTCATCAACGAATACGGAGCAGATTCGTTAAGGCTTTATGAAATGTTCATGGGACCGCTCGAGCAGGTCAAGCCCTGGAGCATGAAGGGGGTTGAAGGCGTTTATCGTTTTCTAGCTCGTGTGTGGCGGCTATTCATGGAAGAAGATCAGGAAGGGAAATGGCAACTCTCCAACAAGGTAAAGGACGTGGAACCCACCAAGAAACAACTGAGAATCCTTCACGAAACCATTAAGAAAGTCGGTGAAGATATCGAATCACTTGATTTCAATACCGCCATTTCACAAATGATGAAGCTGACCAATGAGTTTACTGCTGCCGAAAACAGGCCGGTATCCTCTCTGGCGACATTCCTCCACCTTCTTAACCCGTTTGCACCCCACATCTCGGAGGAAATAAACCGGGTTATCGTATCTACATTTCCTAGTATTATTCCTGACGCCCAACTTGCCAAAACCACATGGCCAGAATTTGACGAGGATTACCTGGTGGATGATGAAGTGGAAATCGTGGTACAGGTCAATGGAAAGCTACGAGACAAAATGCTTGTCGCCAAGGAAGCCTCGAACGAGGAACTTGAAGCAACTGCAAAAGGATTGGAAAAAATTCAGCCTTTTATCGATGGCGTAACAGTTCGCAAGGTGATTATTGTGCCAGGCAAACTGATTAATATCGTTGCAAATTAAAGACCTGTATCGCATCAGACCGAAGCAATGACCGGCCTTTAAAATCACGTTTCAGCCGGTAATAGAAAAACCTTTCACTTCCTGCATATCCGAAAGCGCAAGCTCTTCCTCCTGACACTCAAGAATATGGTGAGACAAGTTTGATTCATCACGAATCTCCTTCAAAAACGCCTCTACTTCGTCCACTTCTCCCATAGCACAGAGTTCTACCCTGCCATCAGCGAGGTTGCGCACCGTGCCAATTACATCAAATCCCATTGCTAACTGCTTGGTTCCATAGCGGAATCCCACACCCTGCACACGACCGGCAAAAAAAACTTTTTTAGCAATCATAGGTATTATTCAGCGGAATCTCCTTCGGCGATCATTTCCGGAAACTTCTCCTGAAGCGCTTGGCCAAACTCTCGCGTTGCAGCATCAATAACTCTGACTTGATTTCCTTTAAGTTGTTGGACCGAAACATACCTCTGTGATTTGATAGTAGCGGATTCCCCGCTGCCTTTGCGACGAAAAGCAAGCGAACGAGTAATTGCATCAGCAAACTCCTTTGCATCTTCCGCAGTACTCCACTGGCTTCGCCAGTAAACGTGGTCATTGCCAACCTCACCAGCGGCATTGGGATATACTAGATAGCGGTCACCATACCAGCCGGCAGCCGCCTTGGATCCCTCTCGGGCTGCAAAATGCTCAATGCCCTTGGACACCAGTTCAGGCATGTCCAGAATATCGGGTTGACCAAGTGCAGCCATCTGTTCTAGGAAATCACTCTGATTAAGCAGCAGGGCAATGGCCAATTCTCCGGCAACATTATTCCAAATCGGCTCTAATCCGGCAACGGCCAGCGCATTAACATCCCATTGAAAAGGCTCCGGCTTAAAGGGCTCTTCCGAAAGGTATAATTCGGGGTGCAGGATCTCCGCCGTACTTTTTGGAGGAGTCGCAAGACTATTGTTGATACTCTGCCACCTCCCTTGCTCATGAAGCTTCTGGCAAAATCCATCACCCAGCGAAAAGGGAAAAAGAAAATATTCCCGCACAAAGGAAGGAATTCTCTCAAACTGCTCCCTGGTCATCTTGGCAGCACTCTGGAGAAACTGGTCAGCACCAGGAGTGTTGTCCTGCAGTTGAAAACGTATCTTGACGAGACTGGAGTCACCAACAGCTACAGCCCAGAGTGCCTGCCTAGCATCATCATTATGGGGCCATTCCGTAAGTGCCGTCAGCAAATCAAAATGCTGGTCCTGCAGGGCCCGGATAATCTCAATGGCTAGGGAAGTACGGTCATTAGCACTGTTGGTAGTGCCTTTGCTGTTAAAAAGCACCGTGTCATCACCGGAATAAAATGCCGCACCAAGCTGGCCCTCCAATAAATCGAGCATTCTGGCACGCACATCAGTCTCAGGGCTGACAAAGCCCATTGCTGCATAAGCACGGGACTGTGTGGCAGCTCTTTCAGGGCTCACAAGGCCCGATCCCTTGGCCAAAGCCTCTCGCATCCCGCTCTCCTCGGCAAATCGAAAACGCAATGGTCGCTTGAGGGAAAGTTCACGAATCGCTAGTGTTAACTCACGGCTACTCTTGCGCCGATCCAGTTCATCATCCGTCCACTCCCTGATCTGGTCTTTCGTTGCGCCCCCGTTGCGAAAACCGGCAAGGCGTAATTCAAGCCGATCTTTTTGACGAATCAGCTCGGCATTGCTGTCACGCTCAATATCAAGCTGACGACGCATGTTGCGGTTTTCGTCTTCAAGCCGAACTGCCTCCGCCCTGCTGTCCTCCAAGTCCTTTTCAAGTGCGCTAAAATCACTTTGTCCTTGTTGGGTAATCTCGGCGATCGTTTCCTTGCTGACTTTAAGCGCAGTGTTGCGTTCATTGATCCCCCAGAAAAAACCCACCGCCGCGAGGCCAACAGCCAAAAGAATTGCCAAAAGAGCCACTGAAGAATTCATCATATCAACTGGCTTGAAACCAGTTCAACCAAGCTAGTTGCGAGATTTGAAAATACGGAACCGCCGCTTGGGTTTCTTGGCCTCCTGATTTCCGGTTTTGGTCCCGGGATACTGCACTGCACCCGAATTCAAACGAACTGTCGAGCCATCCGGGGAACGGACCATTTTTCCGGATGCCGCAGTGTTTGCCGAACTGGGGGAATAAGCATGATTTGAAGTCGTGCTGAGGGCGGAGGCATCATCCAGAGGGACCAAGTCTCCTATGGGACGTCCATTCTGGTAGGTGGCACAAAACGGCTTTGACTTTCCGAAGCGGTCATACTGATAAATCAGACGCCGCACGAGCTTTCCTTGTGTATTATAGACACGCTCTTCCTGAGCCTTACCTTCGCGGTTATAAATGAATTCGCTGGTGAAAAGCAGATTGTTCTGGCCATCATAAACCCGCCCCTTGCTTTCTCGGCCAAATTGATCCAAAACAAACTCACTACGCATAACCAATGTATCATTACGCCTTTTGGTTTCACGGATTAGACTACGGGAATGACGATCACGGGAAGTTGTCGTATAAGTGCCGTCCTTATGGATCACAGTGCGGGAAGTCTGATCAGCATCATCGTCATATACCTTGGGAGGCAATGCTTTGGCCATCAATTGCAAGATGGCGATGAACGCGGTGGCAAGAACAAACGTCTTCATGATTTGAGTCGAGGGTATTACAGGGGAAGAATAGGATATGGGACATCATCCGGCAAGTAGCAAAACGAAACCTGAGAGCCACACCTGGCTAGTGGGAGGCCAAAACATCGACCTTTCTCGCACCGGAATGATCATGGGCATTGTCAATGTAACCCCTGATTCGTTTTCAGATGGGGGTCACTTCCATGATAGCGAAGCAGCAACGGACCACGCATTAGAACTGGAAGCAGAAGGTGCAGCCATCATTGATTTCGGCGGAGAATCCACCCGCCCCGGTGCAGCGGAAGTGAGCGTAGAGGACGAACTCATGCGGGTTCTGCCGCCAATTGAAAAGTTTGCCTCCCAGCGCAAGGCGGGCACTATGATTTCAATCGACACGTCAAAACCGGAAGTTGCAGCGGCCACTCTTGATGCTGGAGCTGACATCATCAACGACGTCACCGGTTTTTCAAACCCCGGAATGCGTACAGTTGCCGCAGGTTCTAATTGCGGAATGATACTTATGCATATGCTCGGCACGCCTCGAAATATGCAAACGAATCCACAATACGAAAATGTCACTAATACAGTAATCTCATACTGGAAGAAGCAATTAGACCTGTGCATGAAAGATGGTATATCCTCTCAACGCGTAGTGCTTGATCCCGGAATTGGATTTGGGAAATCTATTGGACACAACTTGGAACTCCTTAAGGCCGTGCCCGAAATGTGCAACGCAGGCCGGCCTCTTTTAATGGGAATTTCCCGAAAATCATTCATTGCTGCCTTGGTGGGAAAAGAAGGAATCGATGAGCGGGAATGGCCAACTGTCGCATTAAGCGCTTACCTGAGACAACAAGGTGCCGCAATACTGCGCGTCCATGATCCGAAGCCCAACCTGTATGCCATGCGCATGAGTGAAGCAATCCTTCAAGGGTAAACCGTGCAATAGAAATGTTTAACCTTTATCTTATTCATCACGCATTACAGAAGAGGTGTTTTGCGCTATATTGAATCACTCCTAAGCATACGTGTCTGAAGTCCTACAATCCATTCGTGATCATTTACCACTGACCGTTGAGATCTTGGCCGTCTCTGCCGTCATGTATTTTGTCATGCGCCGATTCATGACCCGTAACTGGGCCCGCCTGCTCACATTACTGATCACTATCTTAATTTGCCTACTTCTGGCATCTTATGCCTTTGACTTGATCGTAATCCGCTGGCTGGTATTTGGCTTCGCTTTCTGCTTTGCCATATCCATTATGATTGCTTTTCAACCGGAAGTGCGCCGGGCACTGGCCGACCTGGGCAGTAGAGGATTCCTGTTTTTCTCTGAGGGGAAAAACAAGGAATTTATTGATAATCTGGCCGACACTGTCCGCCAGCTCGGGGCAAAGCGATATGGTGCACTCTTTGCTATTGAAAGGGGGATCGAGCTTAATCCCCACCTTGAAACAGGGGTTAAGATTGATGCCAGATTTTCCCCTGAACTCCTGCTCACCATTTTCCATCCAAAGACCACTCTGCATGACGGTGCTGTAATCCTCCGTGAAGGCAAGGTGATCAGTGCCGCTTGTGTCCTGCCCTTGAGTCAAAAAGAAATTGGCGACCATAGCATTGGCCTTCGACACCGAGCAGGGCTTGGATTAACAGAAGAATCTGATGCCATCTCAATTATCGTCTCTGAGGAAACCGGGGAACTCTCATTAGCTCATGCAGGAGAACTCGAACGCGGTCTCGAACCCGAAGCTTTTCACAACCGCTTACTTGAGTTACTCGAGGTGGAAAAGGAAAACGAAAGTGCTCCAGAACCCGTGGCCAGTGCGGCCGACCCACCAAAGCCCAAAGGAACAGGGCCCAGTGCAAAAAATAAGATCCCTGACAAGAGTGTTTCCACCCAAAAAACCTGATCGCCTTCTGCCTTTTTCACTGCAAGCAACTTAGTTTGCCGGTTGAATAACCGAAACTTGCCATCCAGTTATTATATTGCATGTCATCACCTGAGAAATTTTTTGGCACAGACGGCGTTCGTGGGCGCGTAAATACAGGCGCCATTACTCCCGAAAAAGCACTCCTTCTAGGCCAAGTTATTGCCTCGAAACTGAATCCCTATCAGACCCAAGGGAAAAGCACCGGCTTACATGCGGTCATTGGCAAGGACTCTCGTCGTAGTGGGGACATGCTCGAGAGCGCGATCGCTGCCGGGCTTAATTCCGTTGGCATGGACGTCCTTCTCGCCGGCGTGGTTCCGACTCCTGCAATATCACTGCTCGTAAGAGAAACCGGGGCGAACCTCGGAGTCGTAATCTCCGCTTCGCATAATCCCCCTGAAGATAACGGCATTAAGTTTTTTGGTCCCGATGGCTACAAGCTATCCGATGAACAGGAAATGGAAATCGGTGCATTCATGCTCTCAGGAGAAGAATGGCCACAAAGTAGTCTCGCCGAGACCTCCATGATTGGCCGAATCAAAAAACTCTCGGATGCCGCACAGCGTTACATAGCCATGGCAGTTGCCTCTTTTACAAAGGGCACCGAAAATCAACCTCTAAAAGGACTCAAGATTAGCCTAGACACAGCCAATGGGGCATCCTCGTTCACCAGTCCACACATTCTCAAAGATCTCGGTGCGGACCTGGTAACACACTTTAACGTGCCAAGTGGTGATAATATTAATGTCAATTGCGGATGTACGCATCCGGCAATCATCGCGGAAAACGTCAGGAAGGACGGTTCCGATGTAGGCATCTCCCATGACGGCGATGCTGACCGCATCCTGATGTGTGATGAGGATGGTCAACCCGTTGATGGCGATGAACTCATGGCTCTGATTGGTTGCCATTTGCTGCAAAAAGGCGAATTGGCAGCCAACACACTAGTTGCCACAAAAATGAGCAATCTCGGACTGGATGAATGCATTGCCCAACACGGAGGAAAGACTGAACGCACAGAGATCGGTGACCGTCATGTGATTAACCGCATGCGTCAAATAGGAGCTAATTTTGGCGGAGAGCAAAGCGGTCATATTATCTGCCGTGATCATAACACCACTGGGGACGGCATCCTCGCCGCCCTTGCGGCACTGCAGGTCATGCAAGAAACTGGCAAACCACTTTCTCAATTGAGGCAGGTATTGCACAAATTTCCGAGCAAACTCATTAACGTGTTGGTTTCATCAAAACCCGATATATCAAGCCTCAAAGCTGCAGCACTCATCACCCAGACAGAGCAAGAGCTCGGTCCAACAGGGCGGGTGCTGATACGATATTCAGGCACAGGCCCAAAAATGCGCATCTTGGTGGAGGGGAAAGATGAGCAAATAATTACCACTCAAGCAGAAAAGATTGCTGCAGCGGTCACTGAAGAAATCGGTCTATAAAAAGGCAAAATTATTTTCCGGTACGTGTGGACAATCCATCAATGAATTCAAAAAAGCCCGTGCACTCTGCCGGTTATTAGCAGGATAGAAAAAGCTTTTTTGTGAATCTCCCTCTGGAAAAAAATTCATAATAAATGACGATACTGCTTTCTTTCACCCCTTTACTCCTAAGGCTTTGAAACTCTTTATCACCGGAACAAGCACGGAAGTCGGCAAGACCTACGTAACACGACTACTATTGCAGGCACTGGGCAAACTCGGACTGAGTGCCGCAGGGTTCAAGCCGATTGCCTGTGGAGAACGTACGGATGCCGAGGAGCTTGCTGCATGCAGTTTTCCGGCACCTCCGTCAATAGATCTCGTAAACCCGGTATTCTTCAAGAATCCAGCCGCACCAATGGCTGCCTCCATGATCGAGGCCACTCAAGCAGATATCCCAGCCATCAAGAATGCTTATGGCAGGATGGCCGAGCAATACGAATATGTTCTGGTGGAAGGCATCGGTGGCTGGGAAGTGCCCATCAGTGCCGATTACGCAATGTCAGATCTTGCTGCGGATCTCAACTTACCGGTGTTGGTGGTTGTGGACAACCGTCTTGGTGCAATTAACCACACAATCTTAACGGCCAATGCCATCAAAGCCATGGGCCTAAAGATTGCCGGCATCATTCTAAACCATGTGAGCGACGAACGCGATGCTGCGAGCATCTCCAATAGGGCCGTTCTTGAAGAGCTGCTCAACCCCCCTTTAATGCTGGATATCCTGCACGGCACTACTGAGATTTCATGGCCTTTTCCCTGCCAGCAAGATAATCAACCACAACCCTGCGATAAGGAGAAGGCATAGGAAGCTCAGCTAGTTCCTCGAATCGAAACCACCGCTCGTTTTCACGGGCAACGACATTCTGTAATTCATGAATGAACATCGTGACACGATACCTAGTAATTGTGTATTGTTGCTTGGATACCGATGAATCATCCGGAATCTCCTCAATGGAGCGGACGGGCAGTTTCCATAGCCCCCGGCGCCGACGTCCAACCTCCTGCTCAAGCAGAATCCTGTCACTTCGAGAAGCCAGTAATACATGCTCCTCGACTGCAACCTGAGCCTTGCGTTTTTTCTTTATCGGCAAGAGAAGTGGGTCTTTTGCTCGGCACCACGAGGCCGCCGGACACTTCTGACAGGCAACCGACCCTGATTTGCAAACATGTTGCCCGAGTTCCATCAGTGCCGAGTTCCAAATTCTGCCACCGGCATCAGGCACCAATGAGCCCGCCCATGCCATTAATTGCTTCCGGGCATATGTTGTGTCGATCCGTTCGCGGAAATCACACCATCTTGTCAATACTCGTGCTATATTGGCATCAACAGCAGCAGCAGCAGCATCAAAGGCAAAACTAGCAACCGCCCCTGCTGTATATTGGCCGACCCCTGGTAAAGCTTCGATTTCTGCCAATGAGCGTGGGAAAACCCCATTATGCACCTCCATAATATGCCGAGCAGCTTTCTGCAGATTGCGGGCACGTGAATAATAGCCGAGGCCCTCCCAGGCTCGCAAAACCAAGTCTTCATCCGCATTGGCCAAGGTCTGCACATCCGGAAAACGCTCAAGCCACCTCTTGTAATAACCACGCTTCAACACAGTCGCCACCTGCGTTTGCTGCAGCATGATTTCGGACACAAGGATCTCATAACCATCCTCAGTCTCGCGCCAAGGATACTGCCTACCCTCGTGGGAAAACCACTTTTCCATGGCCGCCTGTAATCCCCTAACATCCTTGATGGGGGGATTTTTGACAATTTTCTGCCCCTTCGATGGTTGTGACATGATCGGCTTACTGCTTAGTTCAAGGTGTGGCCGGCACACTTAGTTCATACACCCATTTACTTTCAAAGTCACAGGTTGATAGCCTGCGCATGATTCTGGAACAATCCAGTTTCATTTTCAAAGATAAACCCCATGCCCTTTTTGCCGCGACTGGTGAAAAACTCCACATCACCGTATACGAAAAAGGACCCAAAGTATTAATCCAGGGCAAGGGCACTGAGGACTTCGTTCGCTTTACACTTGAACCTCAAATACTAGGCACTGCTGAACTCGGTTATGAGGAAGAACTTAACCCCGAGATGTTTGAACCCCACTTCGGTATCGATGAAAGCGGGAAAGGAGATTTTTTTGGGCCATTGGTTATCGCCGGGGCTTTTACCAACCGGGAATCAGCGCGCATTTTACTTGATTCAGGAGTAATGGATTCAAAGAAAATTTCTGATCCAAAGATCAGGAAACTCGCTGAACTAATACGCCAAACCCCTGACCTCGATCATGAAGTCATCATGATTGGCCCGAAAAAGTACAATGCACTCTACAGCCAAATCGGGAACCTGAACAAGTTGCTCGCGTGGGGACACGCAACAGCCATAGAAAACCTTTGCATCAAAAGGCCGGACTGCCAGCGCGCACTAAGTGACCAGTTCGCCAATCCCTCGCGCCTTCGCTCGGCCTTAGGCAAAAATGGTCGTGAAATTCATCTGCAACAGCGCACAAAAGCCGAGTCCGACATCACCGTTGCCGCAGCCTCAATACTCGCCCGTGACAAGTTTCTCTGGTGGATGGAGCAAGCATCGGAAAAATACGGCCTATCCATTCCAAAAGGTGCTTCCAAGGCCGTTAGGGAAACAGCCTCCAAGCTGGTGGACAAACACGGTAAAGGCATCCTTTTCAACATCGCAAAAACCCATTTCAAGACAGCCACAGAATGGCTATAGGGCGTCAATTAAAAACATTTTCAAAGAAGCGTGAAATTTCTTTTGCCAAACCCCTCGGCATCGCTATGTGTTTGAGCCCCACGATCATTTGATGATTCTCGGAGAAGCAACAAATCAGACATTGAGTTCACTTCTTCGGTAGTCCCATAAAGACCCAAAATCACATCCTCTTACCAATTTCATGAAGACTGTCACAAAGCGCGACCTAGTGGTGCAAATTAGCAACGAAACAGGAATGACTCAGCAACAGGTCTTCGATGTCATTCAAAAAACCCTTGATACGATTACCAAAACGCTTTCCGGCGGAGATGAGGTAGTGCTACGCAATTTTGGTTCTTTTCAGGTGCGTGAAACCAAACAAAAAATTGGTCGTAACCCCAATAAACCGGATACGGATGTAATCATTCCACCTCGTGCCATCGTTAAGTTCAAGCCGGGCAAAGAAATGAAGGAACGTGTAGCAAACGTTCTTCATCAAATTCAGAATCAGGAGACTACAGAAGCAACACCTCCACCTGCAGCTACTACTCCGACGCCTGAAACCGGCTCGCTTTAGAAAAGAAGGCCTGCAAAGGACTAAGGGACAGGCCCATCCCGCCGTAAAGGCTAAGTGCCCATCCCGTAAAGGCTAAGTGATTTCATGGTATGCAAACCATGTTAACTGGCTAAGCACACACTCTGCTGCGTCTTAAGTTACCAAGACGAACTAATCGCCGTGCTCAAGCTGACGGCTAAAGCCTTAATTGTAGCCCGTCATAGGCAAAATCCACACGATCAGGCAACGCAGTACGCTCTCGGGCATGTAGAATCTCATGGGACACATGCGTCAACCATGTCTGTGCCGGATCCAGTTCAACAGCAACCGCAAGGGCTTCCTCAATACTCATGTGCGTAGGATGAGGTCGGGCGCGTAATGCATCAATCACCAGGCAACCAACCCCAGCAAGCGCCTTCATACTGGCATCCGGAATACGCTTACAGTCAGGTAAATACGCAAAAACAGGATTTCCTTCATAGTGAAATAGAAATCCCATACACTCCACATTACCATGCTCAACGGGAATAGGAGAAATATCCAAATCACCTATGCTGAGCTTGCCCTCCAAATCTCGTGGCTCCGGCTTAAAATAGCCGGGATAACGCTTGGCGTTGTTAAACATATAGAAAAACATCTTTTTCAGGGCATCGAGGCAAGAAGAGCTGGCAAAAACAGGCAACATGTCATCCTTGCCGGGAGTGAATCTGCGCAGGTCATCAAAGCCCATAACATGGTCAGCATGAGGATGAGTGATCAACACACCATCCAGCATCGTCACTTGCTCACGAAGAAGTTGTTGGCGTAAATCGGGTCCTGAGTCCACCAACAGGCATAGTTGCGGCGTTTTAACCAAAATCGAAGAACGCAAACGGTGGTCACGCGGATCCTCGGAACAACAGGTCTCGCAGCCACAGCCGATCATTGGAACCCCTACCGAGGTACCAGTTCCTAGGAAAGTTACATGAAACCCAGTCATGACAATCTCATACCATACATGATTATCTGCTCCTTAGATAGCATCACCAACCGCATCAAGCAGGAAGTTCATGACCCTGAGTAAGTGGGAGACAAAGTCCGCAATATAGCAGGTAAACAAGAAAACCTCAGCTCTCCCTGATATTTTTCACTCGCTTTTGCGTTCATTTGAACTATTGTTCAAATGAACTGCATTTTATATCATGTTAAGATTGCTGAAAATAAACAATCTCGCTCTTGTCGAGGATCTGGTGTGGGAAGTGGGAAGTGGACTAATCGGTGTTACTGGAGAAACTGGCGCCGGTAAATCCGTCATTGTCGGTGCCTTAAAACTGATAGTCGGTGAGCGGGCAAGCCAGAACCTCATACGTACAGGCTGCCATTCTTGTTCCATTGAAGCCGTTTTCGACCTTGAGCAACCGGAAGGCGTTAATGCCGTCCTCGAAGCTGCTGGGCTTGCATCCTGTGAGAACAATCAGCTGGTAAT
>CALCSP010000317.1 GCA_937893785.1 uncultured Verrucomicrobiales bacterium | reverse complement strand
TTGAGGCCCCTTGCCCCCGGAGTCTCCGCTTGTTACTAACTAATCTTTGGAATCACTGCCTTCAGTCCCTGCAATTCTAATAAGTCAAGCACACGTGGCAGAGTCTTGCAGATGAGGGGAATCCCGTCATCTGACACCCGACCTTCATGAAGCACAATGATAGCGCCCGGCCTAATGCGCTTTTCTATTCTTGAAATAATCTTTTCCACATCATATCGACTGCCGTCAAACCCCCTGGCGCTCCACCCCACCAGCTTCATCCCTAAACGGGCAAGCACCGGGTGCACAAAACAGTTCCGAAAACCCGCGGGGGCCCTGAAGAGGTCCGGATTACTGCCAGATAATTTCTCAATACTCGCCGAGCATGCTGTTAACTCTCTGGAAATCTGACGTGGTCCCATGCACCAAAAAGCATAAGCACGATGATTTTCGGTATGGTTAGCCAGCCCATGCCCTCGACGCTTAACCTCGGCAGGCAATCCCGGATATTTCCGGCACGCAGCCCCCACAAAAAAGAAGGTGGCCTTCGCCTTCCTCTCTTCGAGAAGGTCCATTACCACACGAGTATTGTCACCATCTGGGCCATCATCAATAGTAAGCCAAACCTCTGGCTCATCCGTCTTGAATTCACAGGTCACATCTCCCCACCAACGACATGACGGCCAGAATATTGCCCACAGTGTCAACATGTGTATTCCAAACATCAAGGAACCCGCCCAGAGCGAAAACCCAGTAAGCACCCAACAAGCAGGCACCACGACATTAGCAAACATTAAGATGAAGCGTATGCCCATCATTGAGAATCCTCCGCAAAGTCCAGTAGTCGACAAACCGGAAACAGCAAAATCTCAAGAGCAACGAATCCCAATAAAGGGATGGCAAGCCATGCAAATTGCATGCCCTGCAGAAGTTGCCAGATTGCGGCGGCGACCACTATCGCAGAGAAGCTTATTCCGGTGAACACAGAGCGACACGAAGAACCGAATACACCCAACACACACAACAAGTGCCCGGTCCCTGAACAGAGCAGAAAAAGTGTATGCATTACTAAAAAGCACATAGGCAACAAGGCCAGTAATCCCCAGTGTCCGAGAGCATCCACAAGAAGGCTACCAACCACACCCAACGCTGCCAGTGCCACTATCACTGCAAGAGAAAAAACCTCCAACGCATTTCCTCTCGATGAAGCACAAACCTTTGTATTAAAATCCTCTGTGATCACATTACCCCCCTTGCCAACCAAGGCGCGAACAAGCCGAAAACTGCCCGTTACGGGTATATTGCTCCAATGCGCCCCCTGGTTCATGAATGGCGATCCGGTACGATTTTAAAAATGGGCTCAAATACAAACCACTGGTACCACGAATTGGATATGACCCCTTCCAGCTCCCTACACCATGTCCCTATGGCAGCAGACATTACCTCCTTACGATTGTGGCGATCAGAGGAGATCTCGAACTTATTGCCCACTTTGATCCGATAATGCCGCCAACCCTCTCGAATAATGAACAGCGGCCATAACGGACATTTGCCTGCAAGAGCGAGAGCGAAAGGCCCCTTCGGCAGTGAAACTCTCCGACCAAACATCATTCCTTCCATGGCCGACACTTCAAACAAAAGCCGATCTCCTTGCAACGCAACCAGCTCTCCGGATTGCAATAGAGCAACAAGCTCGACTCCCAGCATTTCCCCGACCCGGTTATAACGCACTGCAAAGGAGGAGGACTGATGCTTGTCACGAGCTTTCTCTTTAAACTCCTGTAGCTCATCATTGCGCTCAGGAGCACGAACCGCATTTAAGCGACTCCCAAAGCGTTCCGAGAAAACGGGTGCTGCCAAGTCATAATTCCCCATGTGAGCTGTAAGAATAATGCCTCCACCCGAACTTGCTGCTAGTTGTTCGAATTCTTCAATCCCATCAATCTCCCAGCGTATTACATCCTGCCCTGCTGAAGCCCTCACGCCGTCAACCAAAGTCCATGCGAAGTTCCAGATCACCCGAAATGCTCCTGCTTGCGCCTGACAGAATGACCACTTCGGAAATACCGATCTCAGATTGGACACGATTGCCCGGCGCTGACTCCGACACACAAGGTAAAAGACGAAAGCCCAAAAAAAGACAAAAATCGGTTCCATCCATGCCGGG
>CALCSP010000316.1 GCA_937893785.1 uncultured Verrucomicrobiales bacterium | reverse complement strand
GGATTCGGTTCGCCTGCTCGTAATTGGTATGCTTTGTCCATATACCGAGGTCCCCCAAATGGAAGCCATGATCTCCCCAGAGTACGATTATGGTCTGCTGGTCGAGTCCAAGGCGATCGATCTCGTTTATGACCTTGCCGATTTGGGCGTCAACGTAGCTGGTGCTCGCATAATAACCGTGAATTAATTTCCTTTTCAGATCATTGCCAATGTTGCCAGCAGTAACTGGCTCGTAGGCGGCAATTTCGCCGCCCCTTTTTCCCGCTAAGGCAGGGGCATTTTTCGGCAACTGCTCGTATTCAGGCATCGGCAGTTTATCGGGATCATGGAGGTTCCAATATTTTTGTGGTGCGGAAAAGGGAAGGTGGGGGCGAACAAACCCTGCCGCGATGAAGAAGGGTGTGCCATTTTCTACCCTGCGTTTCTTAGCAGCTTGCAGTCGTCGAATTGTTTCTTCTGCCACGCGGCCGTCAGCATAGTCGGTATCTTTTGCTACGGGAGATTCAAATGCTGCCCCTCGTGGAAGTGAGCGGATTTGGCCGAGCTTCTGGTTGGTGAACAAGGCTTCTTCACGTGTCAGTTTTCCCCCATCGGTGCTTTTCGGGTCAAGGTATTCGATAACCTTATCCTTAAAATGGGGAACGGAGAATGATTCAGGGTCTCCCTCGTTCCCGTGTCCGATGTGAAAAATCTTCCCCAGTGACTCGGTCCGGTAACCGTGCAGGGCAAAGTGTTGCGGCATGGTTACTGCGTTGGGTATAGACTTGCGCAGGTGACTTCCAAGGCCGTATAGGCCGGTTGAGGTTGAGTGTGAACCGAGCATCAGTGTAAAGCGTGAGGGCGCACAGACAGCCTGATTGCAGTAAGCGAGGTCAAAGCGGCTGCCGCGAGAGGCAAGCCGGTCAATGTGGGGAGTCTTGGCATGCTTGTCACCATAGCAGCCTATCGCAGGCTTAAGGTCATCAACCAAGATGAGCAGCACATTGGGTTTTTCGACGGCATAAATTACTGTCGATAGGCACATCATGAACGTGATTTTTAGACGGAATAAAAGCATGGGAATGGGTAATTATTGAATGGGCAATGTGGAGTTCACGCACACCTGGCGCAAGGAAGATGACAGGTAAAGATGGTAGCTGTAATGGCTGGCCTTAGTAAGTCCTTTTCAATCTTTAATTTCCTAGCACTTTTTAGAATTCTGAATTGAAGAATGGGGGTTTGAGGGCGGGGTAATTCTATTCGAGTAATGGGTTTAATCATGAAAACTCGGACAGTGTTGCGGCGTCAACGGCCGAAACTACAAAGGCCTCGGGAGTCCATCCATGCTCTTCGCGGCATTTCTTTACCAGCTGATCGGTAAATTCATTTACCTTGGCGGAATGCACTAGGTTGATCGTGCTGCCTCCGAAGCCACCGCCCATCATGCGCGAACCGATAGCCTCGAGTTTTTCTGCCATTTCTACAAGAGTATTCAGTTCAGGGCAGCTTACCTCGAAATCATCCCGTAGTGAGGCATGACTGGCATTCATTAGTGAACCGGCCAGCTTGGGGTTGCCTGACTTCATCGCGGCGGTGAAATCCTTTACCCTGGTGATTTCCGAGACCACGTGGTGAGCCCGTCGGTAGAGCCGGTTACCCAGTTGGTTTTGCTTTTGCTTGAGTTGTTCGATGTCGGTATCGCGGAGCATTTGGGTGCCGAGTATCTCGGCTGCCTTTACGCAGTCATTTTTGCGCTTTGCATATTCCCCATCGGCCAGGGAATGTTTCACCTTGGTGTCAACGACTACCATTGATAGTTCAGCGGGCAATGTGAATGGCGTAATTTCCAGTGTGCGGCAATCAATTACCAAGGCGTGATCCTTCAGTCCGCAGTTGACTGCCATCTGGTCCATGATCCCGCACGGAACCCCGGCATATTGATGTTCGGCTTTTCGGCAGAGTTGTGCGCGTTCTTTTGCCGGTAAGTGGTTGCCTGAGAATTCTTCGACGATTAGCGCGGTGGCAGATTCCAGAGCCGCACTGCTACTCAGTCCCGCACCAGACGGTAGGTTGCTGTCAATGGCGATTGCAAGTCCGCCGGTATCATGACCCGCGGCGCGGTAACAGGCGATGACCCCGAAGATATAGTTTGCCCATGCATCAGGGGCTTTCAGTGGGTGGTTGGGATTGAGATCAACGACAACAGGTGGCTGATTGCTCGTGGAACTCCATATTAAAGCCTTTTTTTCCTGCAGAGGAGCCGCCGAGGCAACCACGTGCCGATCAATCGCCAGAGGGGCAACCAGTCCGTCCTGGTAGTCAACATGTTCACCGATAAGGTTGACGCGCCCGGGAGCAGATGCGCTCAGAATGGGAGGAGTTTCAAAAATTCTGGTAAAATGCTCGCGGCAGGAAACTTCAAGATCCTTGAGTTTTTGAGGGGAAGGCAATTCAGTTAGAAGTGTTCTTGGTTTATGTAAATTTTACTTCATCCAGACAAGGTCATTCCATAAAGGAGTGTCGTTTTTCACTGGTTGCCCGGGGGAGGAGCGCCCACTTTTGATGATCTTGGTGATGCGGGCGGTTAGTGCAGCGACCGTATCGGTGTGTCTACCTGCAAGGTCGGTGGTTTCCCGGGGATCCTTTTCCATGTCATAGAGCTGTGCTTTCATGCTTTTCTTTGCGCCCGGCATGACCAGCTTCCATTTTCCTTCCCGAATGGCGAATCGTCCCTGGCTTGAGTGATGAATGATTGCTGGGTGGCTTTTTGCATCTCCAGAGTTGATCATTTGAGCATAGAAGCTGTTACTGTCCTCTCCTGCGTTGTTGGGGAGTGTTTTGCCAAGCATTTCTGCAAGAGTTGCCAGAAGGTCGGTTTGGCAGATTGCAGAATTTAATTTGCTTCCTGGCTTGATCTTGCCTGGCCAGCGAATGAAGAAGGGCACTCGGTGCCCACCTTCATAGATGGAACGTTTTCCTTCTTTGAAGATTGCGTTGCTCTGGTGGGAAAATATTTCAGCACGTTTTTTCCAGGTAGTTTCAGGGCCGTTGTCACTAGTGAAGATGACAAGGGTGTTTTCGGCCAGCTTTTCCTCATCAAGGAGTTCGAGGATGCGGCCAACATGATAATCGGTCTCTATCATGAACTCTCCATAGGCTCCCGCTTTACCCTGCCCGCGAAATTGCTCAAGGGGTATGACCGGTTTATGTGGCGAGGTGAGCGGAAGATAGAGGAAGAAAGGTTTCGTTCCACGTCCTTTTGAGTGGTGGTTTCTGATCCATTCGATGGATTTGTCGGTAAACCGAGTGAGGCATTCCCGGTCAACAAAATCGGGGGCAACTTCAAGGCCCTTGCCATTCGGGTTGCCTTTGCGTCCGCCGGATTCCCTGGGCTCCGGGGCTTGATTTGCTGACTTTTGGTAGGGAGGCATGATCCGATAGTCGGCGATGGCGATCCTGCTGGGTTTTTTTGAGGTAAAGAGCAGAGGGGGGACCTTGGCATAGCGTCCCTCAAACCATGCTAGCACACCATAATTCATCGATGCTGGTATACCCCAGAAGTAATCAAACCCCTTGTCCAGCGGCATGTCTTGAACCGGTTTGGTCCAGTCTCGGTTTCCCTTTGTGCCCGGGAAATCCATGCCCAGATGCCACTTACCAACCATGGCAGTTGTGTAACCGTTTTCCTGGAGGAAAGAGGCTAGGGTCATGCGTCCATCCTTGATCAGGCAGCTCCCCTCGGCACCCATGACTCCACGCTTTAGAGTTGTTCTCCATGCGTAGCGTCCCGTGAGCAGGCCATAGCGTGATGGCGTGCAGACAGTGTCGGAGGAATGCCCGTCAGTAAGGGTGATTCCTTCCTTGCCAAGTCGGTCAATATGGGGAGTTTTGAACTTTGACTTTGGATTGAGGATTGAGGCGTCCCCGTAACCCATGTCGTCCACGTAGATCAGGATGATGTTCGGCTTTCCAATTGCCTGTGAGGCAAAGGCAATGAATGAAAGGAGAAAGAGAAGGGGGACAAAGGGTTTCATTTGAGGCGAGACTTGTATTCCGGGCGCTTGCGCCACTGGTTAAAATAGGGTTTGTAGGCATCCACATCAGTCCAGAAAATACGGGGAGGTTGCGTTGATTTAACCTTGCCTTCCGGGTAGTCGTGCCCCTCTACGCTGGACTCAATGGACTTGACCGACGAGCGTAGCAGCTTTTTCATTTTCTTGGTCGTTTCCGGTTCGCTCTCGATCAGGTTGTTGGACTCGGAAACATCCCGGGAAAGATTGTAGAGTTCGACCCTGGCGGGTTTCTTTCCATTGGAATTCTTTGGGAAGGAAAGAATTTTGTAGTCATTATCGATTACCGCACTACGTCCACGGCTGCGAAAGGGGATGGGTTTTTTGCGCGGGCCGATTTCACCGGCCATCAGTGGGACCAGGCTTAACCCATCCTGAGGTTGAAGCATGGTTGAGGCGGGTAGCCTAGCCAGCTGGGCAATCGTGGGAAAAATGTCCATGGCTCCTGCAGGGTATGCCGTAGCTCGCGGGGCACTCACTCCTCCCGGCCATTCAATGATAGCGGGCACCCGCAGTCCACCTTCATACATGCTACCCTTGAAGTCACGCAGGCCACCGGTAGTGGAGGGCTTGAAACCGGGGAGCCCGCCGTTGTCGCTGGTGAACCATACGAGGGTATTTTTCTCGATCGCCAGTTCTCGTAAACCTTTTCTCAAGGTGCCAATGCTCCGATCCATTGCTACCAGTTCCCCATAGTGATCCCTCGCCTTGGGGCTGAGGTTTTTGAATGGTTCCTTGTCAGCATCCAGGGCCATCCAGGGACTGTGCGGGGTTCCATACCAGATCACGGCGAAGAAGGGTTTTTTGGACTTTGCCTGTTTGGTGATGAATCGTAGTGCCTCATCGACGATAATTTCTGATGAGTCGCCCTTGAATTCTTCAAATTTTCCCTGTCGGCTCATGACGGGGTTGAGGTCAAAGAAATTGGTAACCGAGACCCACGTTTCAAAACCGAAGGGGCCGGGACCGTGGCTGTCATCGGCCAAAATAGGGACACCAGGTCCACGCAACCCGTTGAGGTGCCACTTTCCGAAGTGGCCGGTCGCATAACCGGCTTGCTGCAATGCCTTGGAAAGCGTTTTTTCTTGGTCGCGCAGTGCGAATCCGTGATCAAAGACCCCGGTACGGTCATGCGACCTTCCGGTAAGTACAGTGGCGCGGGTGGGTGAGCAGACAGGGCCGCCGGCGTAAAAGCGATCAAAGCGTAGCCCATTGGCTGCCATGGCATCCAGATTTGGAGTCTTTAAAACAGGGTGATTGTAGTAACCGGTTTCTCCCCATCCCTGATCATCGGCCATGACAAGGACCACGTTGGGTGCAGCAACGCCCGTGGCGAGCAGAGCAAGGGCAATGGAAAAGAGAAGCAGAATGTTTTTCATGAGATTTTGTAGATTAAAGCAATAGCTGCTCTAGAACCCTCCTTCCGGCTGGAACTTGGCAGGGGAACCGGTAGGTGCAGTTATCTCCACCCGAAGTCCCTTGCCAATGCGTTTGCTGCGATTAATTGAGAAAGTCAGGCAGTGGCGTCCCTCGGCAAGCTGCACGGGCTTTAATGGTTCATCGATTGCCTGCTTGCCAATCCATAGCTTTACTCCCTTGGTATCATTTATTTTGAAGCTGACCTTGCCAGCGCTGTGGACCTGGACAAATCCGCGGGCAAAGACTTGTTGCTTTTCGCCGAGTTCAAAGTCTGGGAGATGACCGTCCATCATACTGTATACTGTTTTCCATCCGGCATTTTCATTCGGTATTTGATCCGTATTGCCGGGGGTTACCTGCCATCTGCGTATTACTGGGCTTTCATCATTAGCATAGGGTCCGGGGCGCCCAAGCAGGGCGACAAACCGGGCAAGATCGAGAAATTCCTGACGGTTATTTAATTGATCAATAAGGCCTGCCGGCATCAGTGAAGGCATGGGCTTGATCCTCTTGATCGAGTCTCTGGCTATCTTTACTTCCTGTCCGCCCCGGGCGGAGTCCCGGATGATGATTTCCTTTTCACCCTTATATGCGATTGCACCCATGTGGAGAGTGCCATCGACTAAGGTAATCAACTGGTTCTCATAATGCTGCGCGATACTTTTGTTGGGTTGCAGGATGGCCTCGATAATGTAGTCGGTCTGTGCGGCTCCCCCGACAGCGACAAGGTTGGGGCCGATTTTTGATCCGACCGGGCCAATGGCGTGACAGCTGAAGCAGGCGAGTTCCCGGCGCCGGAAGATTTTTTCACCTGTCTGCGGATTTCCCGATTCCTTGACGGCTGCGGTCAGCAATTCCCTGTTTTCACGAATTAGTTGTGTCGTTAACGAACGGGGAGGGGGCTCCGCAAATTTTTGTGCCAGATTTTTGGGTAACTGTCCACTGGCCCGGTGGTAGCTTGAGAGCTGATCGAGAACATTCGTATGGAGCTTTTGTCCCTGTAAGGCATCAGCCAACATATTGGCACCACCGGAGCGGCTGGTAAAGGCCTGCACGAGGGTGACTGGATTGGATATTTCTGGATCAAGGCTGAGAATGCCTGCCGCCGCCTCGGCAGCTTCCTGCATATCGGTTTCAATGAGTCCAAGGACAGCTAGGTAGCGTTGTGCGATTTGCCCCTTGGAGGAGATTTGCTTCAGTTCGCTGGTTATTTCAGGTCTGTCTAGTTGCCCTAGGGAGGTTGCTGCCGCACGGCGCACTTCCATAGAGCGACTGGGGGCATTAAGGATTGCCATGAGGTCAGGACCGGCTCCCTTCAGTTGCCATGTCCCGAGGTTGGCGACGGCGGATGCTGCTACCGAGTCGTTGGGGTGGTTGAGGAGTTTTTTCAGTGGATTGATGCGCTGTCCTAGGGAGATGTTTCCCGCTCGTGCTACTTGGTTGAGCCCCTTCAGCATGACCAACATGTCTTCGGGATCGGAGCCGGGAGGCTTCCCGGAAACGGCATCAACTACCATGCGCGTATGTCTAGTGCTCGGGTTGGCGACCAGGCGATTCATAAGGGCTTTGGTTTCGGTAATAGCGGGGGATTTCTTTTTGAGGTGTTCCTTGAGCCTTGCCTCAAAACCAATCCCTGCCTGTTGCTCGGCAAAATCACGATGGGTTTCCTTGGAAAATTCCAAGTGTCCTTGTTCAATAGCCGGTCGCCAATACGGTTCAAGGGCAGTGATTGTCTGAGGTAGCGCAGTGTCAATGAATGGGTCGCGGGGATGATCCAGTGCCGCTAGAACTGCAGTGAATGCTTCCGCTTTGGGGATGTATCCTGCGGAGAGGATTGCCTCCATACGGGCGCGCGGGAATGGGTCACCGGCAGCCTTCGAAAGCAAGGCTGCGGGGTTAGCGATTGATTCATGCCAGTAGCGGATAACTCGGGCACCGGCGGCACGTGCACG
>CALCSP010000315.1 GCA_937893785.1 uncultured Verrucomicrobiales bacterium | reverse complement strand
TCGAGAGCAAAGATTGATAATGCCTCCCACATCGGCTCTGGTGCCAGTATAGGTATAGAAGCCAACATTATTAACAGCATCGTTTGGCCAGGAGCTGAAATACGACCCGGCGTTAAGATCACAAGGTGCGTCGTTCGAAGCGGAGCACGCGTTCATGACAGCCTGCAGGATGTGGTCGTATAGTCATCACCCTTGCAGCAATAATCACAATGCATCAGGAAATCATCAATGCCACTGCGGACGCCTTTCCCTCTTTCTCTCTGGAGGGGGCACGGATAGAGCCACTAAACGACATCGGCGGATCCGGACGGCGTTACCTGAGAATTCATCCTGACTCCGGAAAAAGCATCATCCTTATGGAATATACCGATGCGCGCCCAGACAACCTGAAATTCATCTCGGCAGGCAGGATCCTTTCAAAAATCGGCAATAAGATCCCAGAAATCCTGCACCATGATGAACGCAAGGGCAGGATCTGGCTTGAGGATCTGGGAAATAGGCACCTCTGGGATCACCGGGAATCACCATGGACTGAAAAAAGACGGCTATATAAGGCAGTCATTGATGAGGTGACCAAGCTTCATTCATTCGACATCGAAAACCTCAGCGCCGCCGAGAAAGCCAATTTGGAACCGCCTTTTGATGCAAACCTCTATGGCTGGGAGCAGGATTATTTCTTTGAACACTTTCTTGGTCATTACTCTCGGCGAGCTCCCTCTTATCTTAACGCATTACGAGAGGAGCCTGAATTTGCAAACCTGGCAACGGAACTTGCTTCCCTCCCTCGCACTCTTGTGCACCGTGATTTTCAATCGCAAAACATACTGCTCCAGGACAACTGCCCCTACATGATCGATTACCAAGGACTTCGCATGGGACTGCCGACATACGATATTGCCTCGCTCGTCCATGACCCATATGTTCACCTAAGTGATGATCAACGTGAAGAGCTCATCAATTATGCCTTTCGCAACCAAGATTCCCGGCAACACCATGAAGCATACACACGATGCGCCGCCCAGCGCCTCATGCAAGCGCTCGGGGCATATGCCATGCTTTCTAATGGCTCGGAAAAACGGCATTTCCTTCAATATATTCCCACCGCTCTTGAGTCTCTGCGCGAAATTCTTGAAAAAGAGGTTATCCTTCCAAGTCTTTTACCCTATTTAAGTGATGAGGCACTTTCTCTTTGAGCATAGGTAACTCAGCGATTTACATGTCCATTTCTCAGGAAGATTCGAAACAGGAGAAACTGACCATTGAACCGCTACCCAGTATCAATGCTCAGGGAGCAAACCTAGAACCTCGAGCTTTCATCGGGACAGCTCCTGCAATCGACTTCCATCCGGAAGTTGAGCCAAAAGAAGAACCCAACCCCATGCACTTGCTGCATGCGCCAATCCAAGAACTGCCGCATATTGAATGTTTCCGGCCCACCCGTGAGCCTATTCCCGATCTGGTTGATCGGGCGAAATCAAGCAGTGCCGGGGTCTTTATACTACCAAGCCTTTTTCCCGAATTCTCTAAGAATATGGTTGGTTATGAGGGAAGAGGACATTACACGATCTCAAAGGAGTTGGGCAACCCCTTATCTTTTGGAGAACTTGCTGCAACGATTACTCGCCAGGGAAAAATACTTGGGCTCACTATCCCCCTACAGTGCTCCAGAGCGCATCCTTTCCGTATCAAAGCCCCGGAAGCATTCCACACAGACGGCAGCCCTCTTCTGAATAACGCGCACTGGAACTTCCATCGTAAAAACTGGGAAGCAGTATTTCGATATTGGATCGTGCAGGGCATTGACATCTTTGAGCTCACCCAACCCGGTAAATTCTCTCCAGAATTCTGGCAGAAACTCATTCAATCTCTTCGTGCCGACTTTCCCGGCACCGTGCTCACTTCCCGAAATAATTCCGATCCTGAACTCTGGTCAGGTCTTCTGGATGTGGGCTTCTCGGAATTAGATACCCGCCAGGAAGATCATACGGTCGACTCCTCAAATAGCATCCCCGCACTTCTGGATGAACAAGGGAAGGAAACATTAGGCTGCTCAAGTTCCAATCCCTTTTTAAGTGCCTCAATCCGCAGAAATGCTGATGGAGAGTTACTGCTAAGGGTCAGCAACGAGAATCCATCTTCCACCCAGTCTGGGCACATACACCTTTTTGGCACGGTTCCTGAATTGCAGGAATCCGAACGCTATCATATGCACAACCTCACAGATGGCAGATCGTGCCACTGGATAGGCACCACAAACTTTCTCGCAATGAAGGCCGGCGAACCGCCCCGCACGATGCGTATTGAACGCGCGCCCTAAATTAACAGACAGAGCAACCCGTGAGAAATAATCAAAGGACTATTATCTTCCTGCTCCTCTGCATAACGGCGGCATTCTTCGTCAACCGCGAGGATGAACGCGGAGCGCTGGAAGCCCTAAATACCCCCTATGAAAACTGGTTGCGGGCCACCGCCGGAGAGCAACTTAATCCCCCATCAGTAACTCTGCTTAGGATCGACGACTCGGAAACCGGATTCTGGAGCTGGCCACCAACCCCACTGGATTACGCTCAGTTGTTGCACCGCCTGAAATTCTACAAACCAAAGGTTGTTGCCATAGAGCCACCTCTTTCTTGGCAGGGGGCTGACCAGGGCTTGCTTGATGCCCTGCGCACTGCGTGCCTGCAGTATGGCGAGAGCAAAATACTGCTCAATGCTATCCTGCAATTCAATAAGACTGCCGAAAAACCGGAAGAAACCACTCTCAGTCTTCTCTCTCCGCTACCCTCCATTAAAGGGAATATAAAGAATATACCCGCTTTCACAAACATCCTATCCCTGCCCGACCCGCGCCTTACCTCACTGGGCTTTCCGTCGGGCTTTACTTCCATTGACCTCGGCGAACCAACCGGCCCGGAAAGCGAACTGAGCGTTCCATTGCTTGCCCGCATCAACCAAACCGTGGTTCCTTCATTTGTTCTTCTGGCAACCATGCTGGAACTTGGAGTCAGTGCCGGAGAGGTGAAGGTAATCATGGGGCGAATGATCAGCTTGGGCAACAAGGCAGTAATACCGATCGATGCCTCCGGAGCTCTTGTCGTTTCCGCGGCAAAACGAGCCATGCCCGAAATCCGTAATGCCAGTATCCTAGCTCACAACCCTGAGGAAGAGGGAAACGGTGCCATAAGTGGACTGGACAATGCAGAACGAAAGTCCCTCAAAAATCGTATTGTCATACTAGGGCTAGACCACAAGGGAGCCCAAACTGTTGCTGCAGAAAATAACACAAAAATCTCCCAAGCCGAGCTCTTTGCCATGGCAATCGCAACCATCCAAAGCAACAGCTACTTTAATCCTCTCGCCAAACATACTGCCTGGGGGGGCTGGGCAGCCATCCTGATGGCAGGAATAGTGATTCTAAGACAACATCGAAGACGAGCAGTGGGATTATCACTGCTTCTTATATTACTGTTTTTTACAATCAGCATGATTGTCTTCCAGTCCACCCAGCGCTGGATTTCCCCGGATGTACCAATGGCCCTATTATCCTGCACCTTGTTAAGCGCATTTTTACTCACCGCTTCCAGCAAGAGCATACAAACAAAAAACAACGTTGTAGAACCTGAAGAGGATAACACCAACGAAGACCAGCAACCATGAAAGCGACCATTCCCGGATCGCCCACAG
>CALCSP010000314.1 GCA_937893785.1 uncultured Verrucomicrobiales bacterium | reverse complement strand
TTCCGCTACCAAGGACGGCGATACGCAGCATACAAAATAATTAAGATATGGCCTATATGAGCATATCAAAGGCCAATTTGATTCAAAAATAATCGCCGCTGCAGACTAAAAATACAAGTACTCAGTAGCCCTCATCAATGAATATATTTCCATATTGCACACTTTGACTTTCTGCCTTTCAAACGGCATCCTTCCATTACTGATGCGCCTGCTGCGACGTAACGCCAGATCCCTCCTAATCTTCTTGCTTGCCGTTGGCACATGGGCAGCTGTCTATGCCTATGACAAGGGCTTTAGCCAGAAATGGCGCAGCCTTATTATGGAAGAATTTGAGAAACGCGGCATCGAAGCACAAATCGGCAAGCTTACCATTGATCCTATTGACGGCCTAGTGGCAAGAAACGTGAAAATATTTGCCACCGAAAAACGGGAGTCCGTGGTGGCCTCAATCAATAATATCACCCTAGACATCGACTTGGCAAAACTGTTGCGCAAGGAACTCTTCCTTAACACCATCCAACTGCGTGATGCCGACATCTCACTGCCAATTGACCCGACAATTTCTGACACAGACAGACTCGAGATTAAGAATTTCAGTGCCCGCATCCGGATTCCCGGTAACCGTTTTGAAATCGAACAGGCCGAATGCCTATTTAACGGTTTCAAATTGACGCTTGTCGGTTCATTATTGCAACCCACATTCGAAGACCCGGCGGCAGGTCATCAGTCACTCTTGGGAAGAATCGACATCATCAGGCAACGCCGAGAGGTATTGGACATCATTGCCAGTGAGATGCGGACATACAAGACAATCGGCAACAACCTTCCCCATATCCATATTGAATTACTTGGCGACCTTGAGCACCCGGAAAGTATTGAAGCAACCCTCGAACTGAAAGCATCAAACTTACTGCGTAATAATTATAAATGCGACAACCTGTATGCGCGCGCACATTATCTTCATCCTGATCTTTTCATTGAGCAGGTGAACATCATGGATCAATACGGGGAACTCATCGCTGATGCAAAGTGGCGTATCGGCAGTGATAAAATCCCCTTCAACATACAGTCAACAATTGATTCCCCATCATTGCTAACATCGTTCACGAAAAGCAATGCCCTCAGCGAAATTAATTTTGCTACCCCTCCTGCAATTGAAGCTAAAGGGGAAATATACATCTCAGGGAAAAATGCGAAAAATACGCATGGCTTGTATGCAATGGGCAGCCTTGCATGCGAAGGAATAAGTAGTCGCGGTGAATATTTTCAGGCGGCCCATGCCGATTTCTCAATTAGCCCGGAACGCTGGTATGTCCGAGATCTTCGACTTGCACACAGGAGTGGCACGCTTCAAAGCAATGTCCTCTATGAGACATCGGGCAACATTAATTATGATGCCATTATCAAGATGGACCCAGCAACGTTCGCACCATTTTTTGATGACGATCGCTCTCAGGAGATGCTGCAGCGCTTTAAGTTTAGCAACAACCCAGCTGTAAATATTCACTTCTCCGGGTCAGGCTCATCAGAAAAACCATCGACCTGGCACACTAATGGACACTTCAGGATTGGCCAATGCAGATATCAGGGAATCCCACTTTTGGGGGCTACCGGTGCTTTCGAGATCAATCCGGAAGGCATGATCTTTCAGGATTTCCGCATCGACCCTGCGGAAGGGCACTTCGTGGACGGAAAACGGGCGCAGTTTCTTGACCGGGAAGATATTGTAATACTGGAGGGCATTCGTGGCAGAGCTTACCCGGCACACATTGCCTCATATTTTTCGACACAAACTGCTGAAGCCCTTTCACAATATCATTTCGAGACAGCTCCCGATCTGACCCTAGAGGGAATCATCGACAGCAGTGACGGGAAACGGTCTCGCTTCACATCCACATTCCAGTCGTCCGCACCTGCTAATTTCATCCTCTTTGAACGCGACCTTTCGATCATTGAACCGGAAGGCACAGTAAAAATAAGCGGAGATCTAGTTGAACTTGACATCACAGGGAAATTATTTGGCGGTCAAGCTGAGTATATTGGTTCAATCAAAATGGCCGATGAGGGCAGCAGCATTAGCGGTCACTTTAAGGCTGAGAAAATCAATTTTGCTCCAATGGCATCACTCTACGGGGTAGATAATAAAAACACAGAAGGCACACTCGCTTGCGAACTGCATTTCGATATTCCAGCGAGCTCGCCCGAGAAATGGACCACCAAGGCCACAGCAACCATCAGTAATGCTGATATTTTCTCAATGCCTTTTATGGGTAAAATATCTCGCCAGATTAATGCCAATCTGGCTACCCGCACGGCGTCCCTTCCATTCCTCATCAGCAGCGTACTGGATGCCAAGCAAACCGTAAACTCAAGTCAGGGAGCTACCATTAATGCCACCTTTCACAATGAAGGTAATGGCATACTTCAGCTTACCAATTTTAAAGGAGTTGCACCTGGGTTCACCCTACAGGCAAATGGGGAAATAAATACTCTGAAGACGAACCACCAGCTCAATATCAAGGCGGAAATGAATGCTCGCGGTCCTCTAAAAATCGTGGGTTGGCCAATTTCTAAACTTTTTAAGTATCAATGCAAGGGATCCATTGATGCCCCGGAATGGTACCCTGTGAACTTCAGCCTCCTTAACAGGCCAAACACACAAGCGAAGGGCATCCTAGACTGGAAATTTAATACCAGAAGTATCTTGCCAATCCCCCGAATTATTATCCGACCAAGGACAAGCAATAATTCCGCGGAAAGAGGGGAAGCTCCCAGTAATACCCCACCTCCTATGGATTAAAGCTGATTCGTGCCCTCCAAAACCTCACGCAACACATCAGAGACCATACCGATGTCGTAAGGCTTGGACAATGCCCCGACAAATCCCTTTTCACGCTGTTCTTCATTTACCGGATCACTCAAATATCCACTGCTGGCTATCACCTTAGCATCAGGATCAACGTCCAGTATTCTCCTTGTAGCCTGCTCACCATTCATGCCACCCGGCAGAGTTAAATCCATTAACACTGCGGAGAACGGAGTACCGTCACGATAATGACGTTGGAAAAAGGAAACGCCCTCCTCACCACTGGACACACCGACTGACGTAAAATTCAAATGCTTTAAAATAGCCTGAATGGTATTCAAGATCATGGGATCATCATCAACAACAAGGATCTGCCTGCCCTTTCCGCGATAAAAATCGCCATTTCCGACTTTCGTATCTTTCTCTCCACTGAACTCATGACCAGTAGCTGGAAGGTATACAGTAAAGCGGCTACCTCGGCCCACCCGCGACACAACCCCAATGCTGCCACCGTGCTCACGCACAACACTCTGGCATGTCGCCAGACCGAAACCACTTCCCTTATCCTTGGTTGTATAAAAAAGCGTGAAAATATCCTTTATCTTGTCCTCCGGAATACCGCACCCATGATCCATCACATCCAGCCGCAAGTAGGGCCCTGCAGGCAAACTCTCTCCTTCACCCTCATCCAACTGCACATTAGTTAGTTTCGCCTGAAAAATCCCCTGATCATTCATCGCCTGCCGAGCATTGAAAATAAGGTTGCTTATGACCTGACTGATGCGCGTCACGTTAATCGTAGCGGACCAGAGATTTTCATCTAGCATCACCTGGCACTGTGCCTCTGATCCCCCTCCCGTACACAGTTGGGCTGTCTTCTGAAGTAAACGGCCAACGTCCGCCTCAGTTCTTTCGCCGCCGTCACCTCGGGCAAAAAAGAGCAGATGCTCGGCCATTTCCTGTCCCTTTTGTGACGCCTCTATAGCATCACCAATGCGCGCCCCCAGTTCTCCATTGTCAACCTGCTGACGCGCCAAGGAAAGGTTTCCAATCACCCCAGTTAACATGTTCTTAAAATCATGTGCGATTCCGCCAGCCAGCAGCGCCAGCGTCTCCATTCTTTCCGATCTACCCTGATCATCATCAAGTACAGCACCTTCGATCATTTCAACCTGGATTCGCTCATCACCCACCAGAGCCTCAGCGGCATTCTCCTCCCTAGCCAGCGTAAGCATAAAATTCAACGGCTCACCCTTCTCATCACAAACACAACTGACCTTCCAAAGACAATTCAACTCGGACCCATCAGCCCGGAGAAGCGGGTTACTGATCTGAAAAACCCCCTGATTGGCGGCAATCGCCGAAAGCCTCTCGAGCAACATCTGAAGGTTTCTCCCTCCAAATAAAGTCGCTAAACCATTACCAAGCAGATTTTCTATTTCGAACCCGCTCAAAACGGCAATTCCCCGATTCAAAAAAACCATTCGGGGACCGCTACCTTGCTGAGGTTGCAGGTCCAGAATAATGACTCCCTCATCGACCTGATCCACCGCCATTCGGAGATGAGGGTATAGGGTCCAGATCCTCTGAGTCTTAGAATTCATCGTTATCATCAAGATACGCCGAACTTGATAAAAACACGGTTAGACGGCATCAGCAATTAGTAAAGTAAAGTTAAATTCCTATTCATTTAAATTAATATAGATCCGGTAGATGGACTCATGAATGGCAGGTTAAAGCAAAAAGCGGTTGCGGGAATCGAGGATTCCGCTAGTTTTCCCGCCCCATGGCTAGAACAGCGGGTAAAAGCAAAACGCATAAGGCAATCTCAAAGCGGGTGAAAGTAACCGGCACAGGTAAAATGTTGCGCCGTAAACAAGGTAAGCGCCACCTACTCCTGAATAAAAACCGCAAGAGAAAGCGTAATTTAGGTAAGGCAGCCCTTGTCTCCGAGTCTGACTTGCCGCGTTTTCGCGAAAACCTGCCTTTTAGCCACTAATCCGCCCACTAGGGCGACCGCCTGCTTATTCTGATTATAATCTGTAAAAGCAGGCAACGACCTCGCGGCCTGATTCCCGGTTAGGGGAATCAAACCGGACAGGCGAGACCGCAGGTCATGAAGAAATAAACCAAACTGCCTGAACCGGAGGAAATAACCAATGCCAAGAGCAACCAACTCTCCAGCAAGTCGCAAAAGGCGAAAGCGCATGCTCAAGCAAGCGAAGGGCTTTCGT
>CALCSP010000313.1 GCA_937893785.1 uncultured Verrucomicrobiales bacterium | reverse complement strand
TTTACCATCACCTGATTAATGCCAGACATCTGGTATTCAACGGGATCCTCAACAGTGATAATTTTGCGATCCGGCTTGTTAATGTAATTCAAGCAAGCATAAAGAGTGGTGGTCTTTCCGGAACCAGTTGGCCCTGTCACCAATAAAATGCCATCTGGCAGTGAAATCAGATTCTCAAAGGTAGCCTGATCATCACTCAGGAAACCAAGTTGAGGCAAGCCCAGCTTGAGTGCCTCCTTATCAAGGATTCGCATGACCACAGACTCACCATGATTGGTAGGCACGGTAGATACCCTCAAGTCCACATCTTTCTCTCCCAATTTTAACTGGATGCGTGCATCCTGCGGAAGACGCTTCTCGGCAATACTCATTGCCCCAGTCATAATTTTAATCCGGGCAATAATAGCCGTTAGAAGATTACGGGGGTGACTGGCCACATCATGCAGCATGCCATCTATTCGATAACGCACACGAACAGATTTCTCTAGAGGCTCGATATGGATATCTGAGGCACCTGCCGTAAAAGATTCTCTGAGTATCTGTCCAACCAGTTTGATAATTGGCGCATCATTGGCATCGGCTTCAGCCGGTTGACCGCCACCCGAAGTCTCGGAAACAACGATCATGTCATCAACATTATCCCCTCCACCAATCGCCTCCTCATACCACCTACCAATGGCATCACTCACCTGATCCGGTGACGCACAACGGGCATCAACATCATAATTGAGCACATGATTCAGGCTATCGAGAGTCTCAAAGTCAAAAGGGTCACTGACAGCCACCTGAAGACGATTTTCATCAAAGCCAATTGGCACCATCCGATATCGCCTTGCATCTTCAAGACTGACTAAGGAAACAATCTCTTCGGGAGGAGTAAAGTGAGTGAGATCAACAAACTCACGGCCAGCATTTACTGAGCAAACACGTGCCACATCAATTTCTTTAACGACCCCCGTCCGAATCAGAGTCTCAACGGCGGACTCGCTTCCCTGTCGCTGGGCACGTGCAGCCTCAAGCTGCTCTCCAGTGAACAGTTCTGCCTCTAAGAGGATCTCAATGATGTAGTCTTCTTTGGCGGAATACAAATTATCTCAAGCGTTGGGGTCAGTGCAGAAGATGCTCAAAGCAAAACATCAAGTAGCGGGCATTGTCTATACCAGCAATCCACCCGTAATGGCAAGCCTTTTCACAGCCGAGATGACTGAAATTCAACCCGCAGCCAACCACTTTGGTTGCCTCTTGCAGTCAAAATCGATCAACCTATTGTTGTACCAAGGTGTTAATTAACACGGAAAATAACTTCTCCGGGCAATTGCATATTCAAACGGTCCCTGGCGATCGCCTCAAGATAATGAGGATCCTCAAGTGTTCGCTGTTTTTCCTCAAGTTTGCGTTGTCGAAGCATTTTTAGCTCATCATATTGCTCCTGAAGGACTTGATTGCGCTCATCAAGAACACTCAACTCCTCGTATTCGGGAACAAAGAATGAAAAAATAAGCAGACAAAAAAACAATAACGCAACTGCAGCGAGCAAGCGGGTCAGACGCTGCCAGATATCTGGCCCAATCTGTTTTCTGTTCAGGCGGTCAGGAACGCGACGCGATCTCTTATTTACCATAAATAGTCTAGTTACCTAGACTTTTAGTTTACCACCATATACAGCATTCGCACCTAGTTCTTCCTCTATTCTGAGCAATTGGTTATATTTTGCAATCCGATCCGAACGGCTAAGGGAACCTGTCTTGATTTGACCAGCGTTGGTTGCAACCGCAATATCAGCGATACTTGCATCTTCGGTCTCCCCAGACCGGTGCGAAATAACGGCTGTGTAGTCATTGTCCATTGCCAGTGAAACCGCATTCAGCGTCTCTGTGAGAGAACCGATCTGGTTGACCTTCACTAGGATGGAATTGGCCGTTTCCGAGTCTATCCCCCGCTGCAAAAACTTCACATTAGTAACGAACAGATCATCCCCGACTAATTGAGTTTTGCTGCCTATCTTCTCCGTGAGAATTTTCCAACCATCCCAGTCATTCTCATCGCATCCGTCCTCAATGGAAATAATTGGGTAATTCTCCTGCAACTTCGCGTAGTAGTCGACAAGCTCCTCTGCAGTAAGCTCTGACCCATCAGATTTCTTAAACACATACAATCCCTTCTCCGCGTCATAAAATTCACTCGAAGCCACATCAAGAGCAATGGCAATTTGCTCTCCCAAACTGTAACCCGCCTTCTCCACTGCAATACCGATAGCCTCTAGCGCATCATCTGCAGAGCTCAGATTAGGAGCAAATCCCCCCTCGTCTCCGACAGCAGTAGACAACCCACGATCATGAAGAACGTCAGCGAGCGCGTGAAAAATCTCGGCACCGTAGCGCAACCCCTCGGAAAAACTCGGAGCCCCCTTGGGAATAATCATGAATTCCTGGAAATCAATCGGGGCGTCTGAGTGTTCCCCGCCGTTAATAATGTTCATCATCGGCACCGGCAATGTCACCGCCTCATCACCCCCCAAATATTTATACAGCGGCACCCCGCCAGCACTTGCCGCAGCCTTGGCATTGGCAAGAGATACGCCTAGCACCGCGTTGGCGCCAAGCTCCTTCTTATTTGCTGTTCCATCCAGCTCAATCATCGCCTGATCAA
>CALCSP010000312.1 GCA_937893785.1 uncultured Verrucomicrobiales bacterium | reverse complement strand
TGATGATCCCTACCTTCTCGTAAAGCGGCAGGGCATTTTTGCGGGAGTCGGTCTGTTGATGGCTCTCATGGCTGGATGTCTTGATTACAGGATTCTCCGAAGAATATGGATGCCATTGCTAGCTCTTGGATGTGCGTTACTGGCGCTGTGTTATATTCCGGGTGTCCAAGTCGTGGTAAAGGGAGAGGCTCGCTGGATCTGGGCGCCTGTGATCGGGCGCTTTCAACCCTCTGAGGTTGCCAAGCTCCTAGTGATAGTAGCTCTTGCAGCATGGTTCGCCCAGTATCGGGCAGAGGCTAAATCATTGGTGAAAGGGTTTCTCATTCCGGGGCTTGTACTTGGCGTTCCGGTAGCGCTCATTTTCTTTGAAAAGGATATGGGAACAGCAGTTGCGCTTGGTGGCGCGGGTTTTCTCGTCATGTTTGCCGCGGGGACGCGCATGTCGTTGCTTTGCCTTGTCACCGTGGTTGGAATCGTGGGATTATACACTGCGGTTGAGAGTGATCCTTACCGAAGGATGAAGTTTGAAGCGCTTCTGAATCTTGATGATCCAGATGTCCAGAGAAAGGCTGGGTACCAGCAGTACCGGTCCAAGCTAGCCTTAGCTTCCGGAGGTCTTTTTGGGGCCGGACTTGGTAACGGCGCCGAAAAGCATGGCTATCTTCCGGAGGCTCATACCGATTTCATCTTTCCTGTAGCGGGGGAAGAGCTCGGGCTCCTTTGTACTCTTGGGATCGTGTTTTGTTTTGTCCTTATCAGCACATGTGGAATATCGATCGCTTTGCATGCGCCCGATCTGTTCGGGAGGCTCCTTGGGATCGGTCTTACGGTAGTAGTGACCATTCCCGCATTAATGAATATAGGAGTTGCTACCAGTGTCCTGCCCAACACCGGTCTCCCGTTGCCTTTTGTCAGCTATGGCGGGACGAATCTGGTTTTTACCCTGATTGCGATAGGCCTCCTTATCAGTTTGCATCGGCGCTCTGATCACACCAGTCGGAAGGAGTTGCCGGTGATAAGGGAAAGGCAGCTGGCCTTGAAAATATAGCTCATAAAAGGTTGGCTTTTTCTCCCGCGTCTTATGGGGTCCAAGGAGTAAACGTTGTGTCTCGTAAACTTTCTATCGTTATCGCCTGCGGGGGAACCGGGGGGCATCTTTTTCCTGGGATCGCTGTTGCCGAAGAATCGCGAAGAAGGGGTCACAAGGTGCTGCTCCTAATCTCACGTAAGAGGGTAGATGCTGACGCGTCAGCAAAATATGGGTCTCTTGATTTTGTCAGCGTTGCGGCGATTGCTAAACCTCCCACTGTATCATTTCGAACCATCGCATTCCTGGTAAAGTTATGGAGGACTGTGAGGCAATCACGGAGAATCTTTAAGGATCATCAGGTTGACGTTGTATTGGGAATGGGTGGGTTTACTTCCCTGCCTCCAATTTATGCTGCGAGGAAAATGAAGTTGCTGACCGCGCTGCATGACTCTAACGCGCTACCGGGTAAGGCGAACAGGCTTGGGGCAAGATGGTGTAACAGGGTTCTTCTCGGGCTTGAAGCTGCTCGAGGATATTTTGAATCGAGCGACGTCCATGTGACTGGAACTCCCATCCGTAGTGAGTTTTGTAATTTGCCTGAGAAGAAAAAGGCGAGAGTCAGGTTTGGACTCAAGCCGGATCAGCCGGTAGTGCTTTGTTTCGGAGGTAGTCAGGGTGCAAGGTTCCTGAACACCCTTGTGGTGCAAATGGCTGAGATTCTGGGTGAGGGAGTGCAATGGTTGCACGTGGCTGGTCGTCAGGATGAGGAGAGAGTAAAGGGGCTTGTTGGAAGCCGAGAGGGTCATGTAGTGCTTGGGTTTTGTGATGATATGCCTGCTGCCTACGCTGCGAGCACTCTGGTAATCAGTCGCTCAGGTGGGGCAAGTCTGAGCGAGTTGGCAGCGCTTGCTCTTCCGTCGATATTAGTGCCGTATCCCCATGCCGCGGACGATCATCAGACAATCAATGCCCGGTGTTTTGAGGAGGCGGGGGCATCAGTGTTAGCCCCGGAGTCTTCCGTGAATGCTGAAGATCTATCAGGGGTGGTTGGGGAGATTTTGGGGGATCCTTCGAAACTGGAGTCGATGAGGCAGGCTGCGGGTTCTTTGTCCACTAAAGATGCCGCTGAGAAGATATGCGACACACTGGAGACGATTCAGAAGGCTGGGTAATCCGGGTATTGAGGCTTTTCGATGAAGCGATTCATGCCCACCATTCCAGGTGTCAAACATGATTGATGGGATCAGCCAGCGTCTTCTGGATCAAGCCCACCCCCTGCGCATTCACCTGCTAGGTGTGGCGGGGTCGGGCATGAGTGGTATTGCAGCCCTCCTTCTTGAGATGGGGCACGACGTTAGTGGTTCTGATCGTGTAACAAGTGGGGAAATTGAGCGGCTGCAAGGTCTGGGGCTTAAGTTCTCGTCTCCTCACTCAGCGGCGGCTGTGTCGGGTGTTGATGCTGTTGTTTACTCCTCGGCAATCAAACCTGATAATGTAGCCTTGGTCGAGGCTCGAAGAATTGAGGTGCCATGTCTTCGCCGCGCAGAGTGTTTGTCCGCGATTCTGCATACCCGGAAAGGTGTGCTGGTTGCCGGGACTCACGGGAAGACAACAACGTCAGCAATGTGT
>CALCSP010000311.1 GCA_937893785.1 uncultured Verrucomicrobiales bacterium | reverse complement strand
TTAAGCGGGGCATCTTACGCTTTACGAACATCGCTGAAATTCTGGACGGGTGAAGCCCCCAGTAACGATGCGTAAAATCTTCGAAGAAATACCGGTAGAGTGCCCTGCCATATAGCTGGATCAAAGCTTGCTCACAATTTTGAGGCTCCCAAGGAGCTATCTTATTACGGATTTGAGCCAGAAAAAGACTGGCAACAGCATGCCCCAGAGTCAAAGGGGGCATCCCTTTAATCATGTCGCCAAACTGTAATGGATAACGATAAAATCTACCCTGCCAGCGAATCCGCGCCTTTAACTCAACCGCAACACTTTCAGCCCCCATCATCAACATGCAATCCTCGTAAATTTCACGATCATGCTCATGGAGCATGTGTACCCCCTGGTCGTAAAAATTTTGCCCTATCTTTATACCTGCAGCCAACCCCCCGAACCGCGATTCCTTTTCCACTATGGAAACACGCATTCCTGCTTGGGTTAACCTACGGGCAGCATAAAGCCCGCATACTCCTCCACCGAGAATTACAACGTCATCCATGATCTCCTCCTTGAGAAAGGTCCACCATCTCCTCGGCTAATAGCTCTGACTGCTCTTTAAATTTCCGGCTTAAAAATGAGTCTGGCATTTCCACCATTCCCCATTCAAGCGGGGAATCCTTCCTCAAGCTTTCTTTCATTTGAGGAACCATCGCCCCCTCCCCCTCAAGCAAAACCAACGGCACTTTTCCCTTCGCATCAGCATCTCGGCAGCATTCAACCATTCCGTAAAAAAATTCCCCACCAACAGCATGATTTATCTTGAGTCCTGGCTCAAGATCCATCTTTGCATAAGCGTAAACATCAGTCATCCTGTGCTCCCCGGGGCGCATCACTGCACGGTTTCTTAATACTGCCTCCGCAATAGCATTGGGAGTCTCAACATGACAAAGATGATAAGGGCGGTAAAAAAGATAGTAAGGGCCTGACCCCATCTTATAATACTCCATGTAGCCGGATTGAAGTGGATCGTCACATCGTCCAATCACATAAACGCCTCCATCGGGTTCCGCTCCCAGAAGGTAGTCTATCCGACCAACGCAATCATATTGATCAAAGTCAAAAAGGTCCAGTGCCTCTCGAACATGAAGTGCCCTAGGCCCAAGCATGCCAGGCACTTGCGGTATCAAACCTACGCTGTTAGCAAGACACGCCATTTCAATCGACAGTTTGCTTCCGTCGGTATAAGCGCAGCACTGAACCGGACTAAGATTCCTTTTTGCTGCCTCATGCACAAGAGATTGCGCGGTTGCATAGCGATCCAGATATCCCTTGATGTTTCCAGCTTGAACAATATCAAAACCCCAAAGTTTAATGTCATCGACCATTCTGCGTAAAACGCCATGCTGATCTCCAGCATCGCTTGTCAGAACAACTCCTTTCTTCCTAGCATAACGATCAAGGAGAAACCCTAGAGCCAGATCCACCTCAGCATTCATCAATACAACATGGATTCCTTTTTCAATTGCCTGAAGGCAATAACTGGCCGCTGAACCAATACTGTTTGATGCCTCAACAAGCACATCAATACCCCCTTCAGGACACTTCTTCAATATCTCGAGCGGTTCACCAGAAATCAAAACATGCCCAACTTCAACAGCAACGTTCCTTTCGGTAAATTCGTGCCCCTCATAAACTTGCAACCCGGTTGAAACTGCAGCCCCCCTTGCGGCTGAAATATCAATATCGGCAACAAACACAAGCTCCATTCCCGGAGTGCGGTTAACCTGATAGGCAATACCCATACCCATTGCACCAGCACCAATCAATCCCACTTTTATTGGGGATTTATCCTGCGCTCTCTTATTTAGTTCATCCAACATTGCATCATAACCGTCGCTGTATGATCACTCTTGGAAGAATCCTTCCAAAATATTTGTCTTTTTACTATT
>CALCSP010000310.1 GCA_937893785.1 uncultured Verrucomicrobiales bacterium | reverse complement strand
GCGCGCAGGTCTTCATCACGAAAGCAGCGGGCAATTTGGAAGTATTTCTCAACACCAGCCACTTGTAGAAGCTGTTTGTATTGCTGCGGTGCTTGAGGAAGTGCGTAAAAGCTTCCTGGATTGAGGCGTGAAGGGACAAGGAAATCCCGTGCGCCTTCAGGTGTGCTTTTGCTGAGTATAGGAGTTTCGATTTCCAGGTATCCGGATTCGTCTAGGTAATCCCTGCAAGCCTTGGCTACACGGTGTCGTATCTTTAGGTTACGCGCCATGCGAGGACGTCGTAGATCAAGATAGCGGTGACGAAGTCTGATATCTTCATTAGAAAGTTCCTTATCAAGCTGGAATGGCAGAACCTCTGAACGGTTAATTACCTTGAGTTCAGTGGCGATCAGCTCAATTTCTCCGGTCTCAATATTGGGGTTCACTGTTGATTGCCCCTCAATCTCCGGCCTTGCCCCTACAGTTCCTGAGACCTGAACGACATCTTCCTGTCGAAGTGTGTGAGAGATTTGTGCGGCGTCACTGTTTTCCTCGCTGCGGAATACAGCTTGGGTAACACCTTCACGGTCACGAATATCAATGAAAATAACACCGTGATGGTCTCGTTTTGTATTCACCCAGCCGATCAATGTTGCTGACTGGCCGATGTGTTCCTTGCGGAGGCTGTTACAATTGTGCGTGCGCATATGTAGAGGGGCTGTTTTTCGTGGACTTCAGGCAATGAGTGGACCTTCAGGTTCTGTTGCTAGGATGGTCCTGACCATTTCAAGGATTTCTCCAGCTTCTGCTTTTTGTTCCCTGCGTTGAGCAAGGTCTTTGATTGTAATTTCAGGAAATTCCGAACCTATGATAACGGCAACACGGGCCTTTGCATGTTCTGCTTGCGTAAATTGTTTGCCGACCTTGCTGGCGGTCATTGAGTAGTTTACTCGAAAACCTGCATTGCGAAGTTGTTGGATGGAGGCAAGCGCCTGTTGCCGATTGGCTTCATCAGCGATGATAACCTGTATGTCAGTAGCGCTAGTGTTGCCCAGATAGTTTAATAGGCGGGCGTTTGCTTTTTTTGTTTCCTTAATAAGATCCGTGATCACCACGTCGCCCATGGCAAAACCGCATGCTGGCATCGAGCTTGAATTGCCTCCGATCAGGCCGCAAAGCTCATCGTATCGCCCTCCACCAGCCACCGCTCGCATGGACTTGCTGCTGTCAAATACTTCAAACACAGTGCCAGTGTAATAAGCAAGCCCCCTAACAACACCAAGGTCGATTGTCACGTGATTGGCCAGATTACGTGCCTTAAGATCCGTCATAATCGAAGTAAAGTGTTTCTCGGCGGCATTGGATGTGATGAAATTGTCAACTGCCTGACGGGAGGATCCCAGCGCATTGAGCTTTTTTTCTGTTAATTCGGGTTTCTCCCTTTCCATTTTGTCGATGACTTGGAGAAAGTCCTGTAATTTTTCCTGAGGGATGGACTCGTTTTGCATGAAGTCAATCCATGCATCCCGGTTGCTGAGCCTTATAATAAAATCACCGGCAGCAAATCCCAGGTCGAGCATGAGGTCGATGGCAAACGCGATAAGTTCGGCATCCGCGACCTCTGAAGCTTCACCTAGAATGTCAACGTTGAGTTGGTAGAATTCACGGCCTCTTCCTTTCTGTCGTTTTTCGTATCTGAAAAACTGCCCAATACTAAACCAGCGTATCGGCTTACGGTAATCCCGTTGGCGGGCAACAGCCATTCTTGCAAGAGTGGGTGTTAATTCTGGACGCATTGCCACGCTGCGCTCACCTCGGTCTTCAAAGTGAAAGAGCTGTTGAAGTATTTCGTCTCCACTTTTTTTCTTGTAGAGTTCGGAAGGTTCGAGGAGCGGTCCCTCGTATTCGTGGAAGTTATAGCGATGGGCAACCGCGCGCCAGTGATCGAAAACGTAGTTTCGAACTGCGCAGTCTTCCGGGTAAAAGTCCCGGAATCCGGGGAGACTTTGGAATTTTTCGCCCATTGATTTTATACAGGGAGCGCAAGATGGCGGTTTCAGGCACAAATTCAACCGTTTTGGCCATTGAGTCGCCCTTGGATATGGTGGAAGGGTTAATTCCATGCTGGATCAGCTCCGATTGCGCAATTTTCGCTGTTTTGGGCTCCTTGAGTGCCCATTAGAGGGTGAGGTGACTCT
>CALCSP010000309.1 GCA_937893785.1 uncultured Verrucomicrobiales bacterium | reverse complement strand
TTTCAGTATTAGAAGTATCCGAAAAGCACCTCTTACTCATTGCGTGCAGGTCGCTAGTAGCACCTACATGACATCAAGCTCAGGCTTGAAATCGGCTGCATGGTAAGAACTCCTGACCAATGGCCCGGATGCCACGTGACGGAACCCCTTTTCCTCGGCAATAGATTTCAGACGCACAAACTGGTCGGGATGAATGTATTCCACGACTGGAAGATGCTTAGCCGAGGGGCGCAAATATTGTCCAAGGGTCAGAACCGTAACATCATGCTCACGCAGATCATCCATTGCCTGGCATACCTCATCCTCGGTCTCACCAAGGCCTAACATCATACCACTTTTAATGGCTACATTTTTTCCCCGGCAAACAGCTATTTCCTTGGCTTTTTTCAACACTTCGAGCGAGCGCCTGTAGCGAGCCCTAGACCTGACTAACCTAGTCAACCTCTCAACAGTCTCAAGGTTATGATTGAAAATATGCGGCTCAGAAGCCATGCACGCTTCGAGAGCATCGTTTTTTCCGTTAAAATCAGGAACCAGTATTTCTATGACTATTCCGGGATTGGCATCCTTGGTTGCCAAGACAGTTTGGGCAAAATGCTCGGCTCCTCCATCGGCAACATCGTCCCTTGCCACTGCTGTAATAACCACATGCTTTAGCCCCAACCGCTTTGTCGCTTCTGCCACTCGCTGCGGCTCGTCCGCCTCTAGCGGAAAAGGCTTGGCTGTCTTCACTGCGCAAAATCCACACGCCCGAGTGCATCGATCGCCGGCAATCATAAACGTCGCAGTACCGCTGCTCCAACATTCCCAACGATTTGGACATTGCGCCTCCTCGCATACAGTGTGCAGTTTCAGGTCATCAACCAGTCCTTTTGTGGACCAGAATACAGGGTCACTTGGCAGCCGAACCTTAATCCAGTCTGGCTTTTTCTCTCGTGGTAATGGGCTGTTGGTGTTACATGCCATTGGTTTCGTCAACTGTAGGTCAGCTGCTGGTTTTGGCAAACAAGAGCCTTTAAATCCTGCGCCGGCCGTCCAATGCCCTGTAAAGGGTTAGTTCATCAGCATGATCAAGGCCACCACCAGCCGGTAATCCTTGGGCAAGACGCGTAACCGCAACACCGGGAGACTTTTCAGTCAGCAACTCCGCGAGGTAGTTGGCTGTCGCCTCTCCCTCAACGTCAGAGCCAACTCCAAGAATAATTTCCTTTACCTCTCCTTCATTCACCCGCTCAAGAAGTTGAGAAATTCTCAAGTCCTCCGGGCTAATGCCATCAAGCGGAGCAATTCTTCCGCCAAGGCAATGATAACTTCCCCTGAAAGCACCTGTTCTTTCAAGCGGCAAGACATCAGTGGCTTGCTCAACCACGCAGATCAGTGACCGATCCCGCTGATCATCATTACATAATTGGCAACCTGTCTGCGAACTCTGAAAAAAGCCACAGACTGGGCACATCTGAACCATGTCCGCTGAAAGCCCAATCACCTTGGCGAGATCATAACTGAAATCACCATCCTGGCCAATCAACCACACTGCAATTCTTTCAGCACTCTTTGGTCCAATACCAGGAAGACGCTTGAGGTGCGAAACCAGCAACTGAACTTCTTCAGGAAAATCGATGCGTGCCATAAAATTTTTGGAGCAAGACAACATTCAAGGTGCTGATTTCGTCACGTCAATCAGTGCCTTGCTTTATTTTTTCTTCGGCCAGATTCCTGTAATATTCAAGTACCCTGTCCATCCCGCAGGAAGGAATTGCCTTTTCAAAATTCTCCAGTGCAGAAACAAAATCTCCCTCATAAAAAAATGTAATCCCCTTACGAAACGCATCACGATACATTTTATCCCCATCATCGGCATTTTTATTAACGTCAACCAGTTCATGTACCTCAATGGGACTCCTCCCTAAAACAGGGCCAACAAATGCAACCAATCTTAACTCCATTTCATTATGCAGAACTTTCAGTTTATTTCCGGCAACCAGAACGGAAGAACCAAAATTCGCCCCCATATCGCAGATTTCCTGTGCAATTTCACTCTCCTCTCCATGGGCACTAAAACGGGCAAATGTGCCACCGCCGCAAAGGCCAATTGCCATATCCCCGGAAACAAGAGAGATCCCGTGCTTCAGGTGTTCCAAACCGGATTCCGCAGATTCGTCACTGACTTTCTCGACGTGCGACTTCAGCTCAAAAGCACAGCGACTAGCTGATTGGGCGTGAGAATCATCCTGTAACGGCAACCCAAAATAGAATCTCAATCCATCAGGCCCCCATTCATCAAGGTAACCTCCACGCGAAATCACAAATTCCACAACTTCACTCAGAAGGTAATTACACAAATAGATAGCATCACGGGCGCGCATTTCTCCGAGAAAATCAGACCTATTCGTGATACGGAAAACCATCACCGTAACTTCACGTTTCTCCCCTCTGATACTGACGCCAAATGGCCTGCGGGCAAGGCTCGACTTTACCTTGCGTGAAACACGCTGTCCGATCACCTGAAGAAAAAGGCGCTTCCGGTAACCGGACTCAGTCGTCGACATTAACATCCCGGCAACACCTGCAACCATTGCACCAGTAGAAACAGATACCGGCTCAAATAAAACTCCATACATTGCAAGAACAATGGATGAAGCCACCGTCACAGAGATCACCACAAGGATAAGCAGCACCTTTAATTTTGGATTGATATTGTCGGTCGATAGCGCGGAAACACCAAACGCAACAGCTATCACTGCTCCATACTGCAGTGAAGAAACAGATACCGGAGGGGCGGGAAGTGTCAAGATTGGTATACCGGCATAGAGGTTATGCAGGTATAATGCAACACACTCAAACACTCCAGCTTCATAGCAGAGTAAAACCAATGTACTGGTGAATAGCGCGATAAAAACACCGGCTGCATAATATCGCCACATGACCTATTGATCGGATTGATCACTAGCCACACCGGATTCTACATCACGGTAGGACCTTACCACAATATCGCTTAAGAAAGCATCAGGGTTCTCAATGGTGTCGGCAGTCAGATTAAATTCCCTGCGTCCTGTATTCTTCTGGATCAACTTCAGCCCAAACTGAAAATCCTTGAAAAGTAAATTGCATGTCTGAAGAGTGCTTGCTCCTTTTTCCGACGCTTTCTCTCCGATCGCAGCAACAGCTGCAGCATCAAACACCAAGGACACACCATGCTGCCGCTCAAATTCAGCAGCAAAAAGTGCCACTTCCTCTCCCGCTTGCTCGACAGAAATCTGGCTGCCCAGTTCCCTATAATGTTCGAGGATTGCCTTGGAATTCTCGAGTAAATCAACATTTACATTCAATTCCCTGACCGCTGTGCCCGGCAACTCAAACTTGAAATCGCGCAAGACACGCTCACAGATGGTCAGCAATCCACGTGCACCCGTTTTTTCCTCAACCGCCCAATCTGCAATGATCTTCAATGCCTTCTGCTCAAAATGGGCCTTGATCCCATATTCAGCAAATTCCTGCTCATACTGACGCAAGAGGCTGCCTTCAGAGTTAAGCATGATCTCCAGCAAGTCTCCTGCCTCAAGGTGCTCACAAACAACGCGAATCGGCAAACGACCAATAAATTCAGCCTCAAAACCGTAATCAATAAAATCCTGTGTATTCACATGCCGAAATAACTCGTTATCCATGGGAATCTCAGAAGCATTTGCTCCAAATCCTATGCTGTTTTCGCTCAAGCGTTTACGCACCACTTTCTCCAACCCGGAAAAAGCACCACTGACAATAAAAAGTATGTGACGCGTATTAACCGTCCTCGGTCCCGCCTTGCCACTTTTTAAGTCAAAGGCTGCCTGCATTTGTGACTGGATGTCCATTGGGTTACGAACCGGAACCTCAGTTTCCTCCATCAACTTGAGTAATGCAGTCTGCACACCGCGACCGCTGACATCACGCCCCATTGAGTTGCCCTGACTGGCAAGCTTATCAATTTCATCAATATAAATAATGCCATGCTCGGCAAGATTCACATCACCCTCAGCCCTTTGCACCAATTCGCGGACGAGGTCATCTACATCTCCCCCGACATATCCTGTCTCACTAAACTTGGTCGCATCCGCCTTAACAAACGGAACACCAATTAATTCAGCAATATGTTTGACCAGATAGGTTTTCCCCACACCAGTGGGACCTACCACGATTACATTTTGCTTGGCAAACTCGACACTAGCGGCTTGCTCCGGATCAGCCTCACGCAACCTGCGTAAATATTTCGCGTGATTATAATGATCACACACTGCGATGGACAGCGCTTTCTTAGCCTCATCCTGACGGATCACAAAGCGATCTAGGTGGTCCTTGATATCACGAGGCCGATAGTTGAAATCAAGCGCATCAAGTCCTGCTTCTTCCTCACTTTCCTCGGTGTGATTATCATGCACTTCAGGTGCTCCAGGCATCGCGGTGAAATCCACTGCACCTCCAAAATTCTCTTTAAGAAAATCAGAGAGTTTTTGCGAAATCTCATCAGGCGTGGGGACCGGGGGATCATTTTCCTTCTCGCTCATTGAGTTATGACTGTTAAGTATTATCGATAATTCTCCAGCAAAAACTGGTTACACAAAAGCATCAGTTGCGTCTCTCAGGCACTGAAATTCGGGACCACAATTCCTGAAAAAACTTTCCTTCAATTTTTTGCCTGGCAGATTTTGCCACATCCCAATCCTCAATCATATAGGCAAATAAGGCCATACTCTCCTGTCTGGAAAGGTATTCAGGCGCGCCAGACAAATAATTTTGCAAAAGCTTATCGGACATGACAAGCAAAGCTCTACCGGTTAGCTGGTCGAAGGGAATCTTTCCTTCACCCTGAATACCAAATCGGTGAGTTAAATGCACCCGGTCTGCTTCCACGATATTTAATGATCGACTCTCCGTAACAGGGCCGGTATAGCCAAAATCATTAAGATCTGCAATCAACATATCGATGAATTTCTCGGAAGCTCGCCAGATATAAAGCTCATCCGCATGTCGCTGCTTGAGGACCGGATGCTCGAAACTTTCCTCCTCCAGCATCTTAATGCCCATGTTAAATTGCCTATTTTTACGAAAGGGAGCAATCGTGGCCAGCAATACCGCGATGCGTTGAGATTCCTGTGCCTTCAGCTTGGTCACTTTCTCCGCCTCAGCCTTTATGTATTCAGCCCTGAGCATATTGACAGCTTGCTCTAGGCGGTTAATACGCTTACGCATCCGTTTCTGGGCACCCGGCATCTTTAATCCCCCATAAAGTTTCTTGGATTTCTCCAGTGCTTCTAGAGATTGCTCGTAACCTGCATCCCGATCAAATGGCGGGAACAGCTGCAACTTATCCAGATCGTGCAGGTAGGGTGCAAGCAATCCCCTAAACCCATTGACCAAAATCACGTCACCCGATGAATTAGAATCACGAAACGCCCGAAAATACCCCTGTGCCGCGACAAAAGCCCCCATCTCCCAGTTCTTCAACCCACAGGCCAGAAAAATCAGGGTCTCTGTTTTTTCTCCGCTAAAATCTTCATCACTGAAATCATTCCTGTATTCAGGCAATATGGGAAGTTCACTTCCAAGCAATTCCCCCGCCCTGCAGAAAAAACGACAAAGAGGTCGATTACTTTCTTCATCGGAGAAATTGCCCTGACGTTCCAGTTCCCTGAAAACACCACGGGAAGCAACAAGCTTACCCTGCAATAAAAGGCTCAGCCCTTGGTTAAAAAGAGCCCAATTGGCGGTGGGTTGTCGAGTTGTCTCGGAATTGGCTATTTTAGCAAACTCTAATTCGGCAGCTTGGAAATTCCTTTCGACCAACATTTGCCTGGCGTCCTTGAACCTTTCAGTCGTGCTCTTGACCCCTCCTTGCACTACCACGCTACCACTTGCATCAGGATCTCCTGTAGCAACCTCTTCACTCTCCTGATCTTTGAACTGAAACCCAAGCTTGATACCAAGGACAATCACAACAATCACAAAAACCACAAGCGCCGCAGTTCGTGAATTTCTCTCATAGACTCTCTGCCGCATCCCCTTGAGATCCTTGGGCGCAGCCTCACCTTCCAGAACTTTCTTGCGGGCAAAACTTAAGTGTTCAACAAGTTCTTCATAGGAAGTATAGCGGGCATCAGGATCACGTTCCATCATCCGGTCAATCAACCCACAAGTCGTTACAGACACATCCGGGGAAAACATCTCTAGACTAATCGCTTTATCCTTAATGGCTTTAAGCTCATCAATTGAAGCTGTGTCAGCTGAGTAAGGAGGGTGCCCAGCCAGCGCATGGAAAAGCGTTGCACCAAGGCTGTATATATCACTGCGAAAATCTTCCTCCTGAAGATGCAGTTTCTCCGGCGGCACATAATAG